>JACCYN010000118.1 GCA_013696465.1 Pyrinomonadaceae bacterium | reverse complement strand
TTTCGCTCTTCGGCATGTTACCCGCCGTCCTGATGGGCTTAGACGTGAACGAGATGCTGCGCCGCGCTGAAGGCATGATCGAAGAATGCCGCGAGCCTGTGACATCCGTCGGCGGCAATCCGGCGGCACGGCTTGGTTGCGCGATGGGCGCGTTATGGAAATCAGGACTCAATAAGCTGACGATTGCGACTGATCGTAACCTTGCGAGCTTAGGATTGTGGATCGAACAGTTGGTCGCGGAGAGCACGGGCAAAGAGGGGCGCGGCATTCTGCCCGTGGCGAGCGAGACGCTCGGCGCGCCGGAAGTTTACGGCGCGGATCGTTTCTTCGTTTCGATTCACACGGCCGCGCCGGATGAAGACGCTGAGCGCAAACTCGAAGCTTTGCAAGAAGCCGGATTCGTCGTGCTGCGCCGCACGCTTCGTGATCCGCTTGACTTGGGCGCGGAGTTTTTCGCGTGGGAGATGGCGACGGCCGTCACCGGGTGGCTGATGGGAATCAACCCGTTCGATCAACCGAACGTGCGGGAAAGCAAAGACCGCACAAACGAGCTTCTAAAACGATACAAGGAATCCGATTCGCTTTATGCGCAGGGCGCGCCCGAACCGTTTGCCGTTGAAGGCGAGATGGCGGTGTTCAAGACGGATGCGGACGGGGCGAAGCGAATTGGAGCGGAGGAAGCGGGAGCTTCGGTCGCCTCTGCGATCAACGATCACCTCGCGCAAGCAAAAGCGGGAGATTACGTCGCGCTGCTTGCTTACTTGCAAGAAACTCCGGCGCACGATGAGTTATTGCGGGAGGCGGCCGACCGCATTCGTGCGCGGTTTCAAATCGCCGTCACGTTCGGTTACGGCCCGCGCTATTTGCATTCCACCGGACAGCTTCACAAAGGCGGAGCGGATAACGGCATCTTCCTACTTGTCACCGACGAAGATCAAACGGACGTTCCCATTCCCGGCGAGCCGTATTCTTTCGGCGTCCTCAAAGAGGCGCAGGCGCTCGGCGATTTCGCGTCACTCGCCGCGCACAAGCGTCGCGCGTTGCGCGTTCATTTGGGGCGTGAAACCAGAAGCGGGTTGCTGGGTTTGCTTGAGATCGTGAAGGGTTAAGTCAGCAGTCGAATTTTTTCGCGCGCAACAAAACTTTAAGGACAGAAAACAGCATGGCGGAAGCCGACATCGGCATGGCGGGCTTGGGCGTGATGGGCGCAAGCCTCGCGCTCAACATGGAGCGCAATGGGTTTACGGTTGCCGTCTGGGATCGTGATGCAAAGTGGATTGATGACTTCGCCGGAAAGCGCGCGGTCGGGAAAAAGATCGTCGCGGCGAAAGACGCAAAGGAGTTTGTCCAAAGTCTCCAACGTCCGCGCAAGATCATGTTGATGGTCAAAGCGGGCGCGCCCGTTGATTGGACGATTGAGCAGTTCAAACTTTTCCTCGAAGCGGGCGACACGCTGATTGACGGCGGAAACTCTTTCTACAAAGATACGGCGCAACGAGAAGCGAGGCTTGCGGGCGAAGGATTGAATTTCATCGGCACGGGCGTCTCCGGCGGTGAATACGGCGCGCTCTATGGCCCTAGCCTGATGCCCGGAGGCTCGCGCGAAGCTTACGAAAACATCCGTCCCATTTGGGAAAGCATCGCCGCGAAAACCGAAGACGGCGCGTGCACAACTTACGTCGGCCCTTCGGGCGCGGGTCATTTCGTCAAGACCGTACACAACGGCATCGAATACGGATTGATGCAAGCAATCGCCGAAGCTTATGACGTTCTGCGACGGCTCGGCGGGATGGAAGCGGATGCGCTGGCCGATACGTTCGCGGAGTGGAACGCAGGCGCGCTTGAATCATACTTGCTTGAGATCACGTCGAAGATTCTGCGCGTTCGTGACGCAGTAACAGGCGCGCCGCTTGTCGAACTCATCTTAGACCAAGCGGGACAGAAGGGAACGGGCAAGTGGACGACCGATGCCGCGCTCGAATTAGGCGTGGCGACGCCGACGATCAATGCAGCGGTCGAAGCGCGCATCATCTCAAGTTTGAAAGAGGAGCGCGTGCGCGCCAGCCGCATAATCGAAATGAGCGGCGGAAAAGTTTATGACGGCAGACGCAAAGAGTTAATCGGTGCGACGCACGATGCGCTTCATGCCTCGTTCGTGTGCGCTTACGCGCAAGGCTTTAATTTGATTCGCGCCGCCTCAGAGGAATACAAATGGAATGTGAACTTAAGCGAGATCAGCCGCATCTGGAAAGGCGGCTGCATCATCCGCGCCTCGCTGCTCGACCGAATTAAATCCGCCTACGGCCGCGACGGGCGATTGGCAAATCTGTTGCTTGACGAAGAAATCAACTCCGCGATGAAGGGCGCACAAGCCGGGTGGCGCAGGTGTCTGAGCGCAAGCATAAACGCGGGCATCCCCGTCGGCGCAATGTCCGCGAGCCTCGCTTACTTCGACAGCTACCGCGCCGAAAACTTGCCGCAAAATCTCACCCAAGCACAACGCGATTTCTTCGGCGCTCACACCTACGTGCGCGTAGACAGACAAGAGCAGGGAGCGCTTCACACAAACTGGGAAGAGCCTTCAGGTTAAGTAAGAATCACAAACCCGGAGTAGCAACCACGAAAGCACACGAAACAACATTATCACCTTCGTTGTCGTTCATCCGGTTTCGCAGTTAAAATCTGCTGTCCCTCATTACCAAACAGAGTAGCCTGCTGTGAAACGTATTATCTTCAACACGCTCTCCTGCCTTCTTATCATCGTCAGCCTGTGCGCCTCTGCTTCAGCCGAAGAGACTTGGACGCAGGTGCGCTCGAAAAACTTCTCCCTCGTCGGCAACGCGAGCGAGCGCGAGATACGCAAAGTCGCTGCGCAACTCGAAGGGTTCCGCGATGCGTTCGGGCGTTTATACAATCGTTCGCGGCAGGATACAGC
>JACCYN010000114.1 GCA_013696465.1 Pyrinomonadaceae bacterium | reverse complement strand
AATCGAAAAGAGAAATTCTTTGTCGAATCAAATCTTGCATCCCTTCGCGCATCAACATAATTTTGTGCCTCCGATTTTCAGCCGCAACCGTCCGTCTTCACCCTTCGCTTAAAGCTTAACGTCGCTTCTCTCCTCGTCGTTCGTGATGCGATACTTCAAAAGCTCTTTCGCTTTGAACATCGCAATGAGTACAGCGACTAAACACGCCGCGCCGCCCGTGACGACCGAGGCGGGCGCGCCGAGGGCGTGCGCCATCAACCCCGCTTCCAATTCTCCGAGTTGCGGCCCGCCCATGAAAAATATCATGTTGATCGAAGTCATGCGCCCGCGCAACCTGTCGGGCGTGACGAATTGCCGGATCGTCTGCCGGATCACGGTGCTCACCGTATCGGCCGCGCCCGCTACCGCCAAACACAAACAGGAAAACCAGAAACTTTTTGAGGCGCCAAAAGCAATCGTCGCCGCCCCGTAAACAACGATTGAAAACAAAATCACCCGTCCCGGCCGCCGCCAATTGCCACCGCGCCGCGTCATCACAAGTCCGGTGAGCACCGCGCCGACGGCCGGAGCGGCCGCCAACACTCCGAGTCCGCGCGGCCCCGTGCGCAAAATGTCTGCCGCATAAATCGGCAGCAAGGCCATCGCCGACGCGAAGAAGGTGGCGACGAAATCGAGCATCATCGTCTGCACGATGACGGGCGTGCGCCACACGAATCGCCATCCTTCACGCAGCGCGTCGAGATTAACCGGCGTCTTTTCCTCTTCAGAGTTCCCGCCCTTCGCGCGGATCATAATAACGGCCCAGATCACGGCGAAAAACGTCACGGCGTTGACGGCGTAAACCATCGCCGGGCCGCCGCGTGATGCGAGGGTAAATCCGGCGAGCACCGGCCCCGCAACCGTCGCCACTTGGAAAGCGACGAAGTTAAGACTTGCCGCGTTCGCAAAATCTTTCGGCGGCACGAGCGCGGGCAATAAAGCTTGACGCGCCGGATTGTCAAACGCCGTCGCGGCCGAAGCAAGCGCGGTCAATAAAAAGATTGGCCACACCGTCGTGATTCCCGACCACGTAAGCAACGCAAGAGTCGCCGCGCTCACGAGCATGATCGTCTGCGTAAACAGTAGCAGGCGTTTACGATCAACCGAATCGGCGACCACGCCGCCCACGAGCGAACACAAAATGATCGGCAACACGCGCACGAGGCCAACCATCCCCAACGCCCACGCCGATTTCGTCAAAAGGTAGACGTGCCAATTGATCGCCACGAGTTGCATCTGCGATCCAGCGGTGGAGACAAACTGCCCCGACCAGAACAAGCGGAAGTCGCGGTGCGCGAGCGCGGCGAAAGATGAGCGCAGAGAAGAATTATTGTCGGCTGGCGATGGGGAATTTACGTTTGCGGCGGGCAGCGAAACGGACACCGATTTTCTAACCTTGGCTCTTTGAAAATAACGCTGATAACATCATTATCATAACCCGCGTTCATCCTAAAATGCGATCAACCGCCGCACTCTCGCTCGCGCGCCGCGTCGCTGTTTGCAAACTTCCGCAAACAAAAAGGCGGCCCGTAAACTAAGGAGCCGCCCCGCGCACGATCATCGCGCAAAATCCTCTACTTGCATTTTGAATAACCGCAGTCGCGGCACGAATCGCAGCCCGAAGCGTGTTCGAGTTGCCCGTGACACTCAGGGCACGTTCCGATCAGCGCGTTCATGTTGCCCCCGCCCGTCTCAACTTTGATCGTCGGTTGAGCGTAATCATTTCCTTTCGCGGCGCGCGCCGAATCCGGTTGATTCGTCAAACGACGCGACGTGAGCATCACGCATTCGGCGACCGCCTGTTCAGGACTCGTCAGCAGCCGCTCGTTAAACCAGACGGAGTGCGTGCCCGTCACTTTGTTGAGGCTATGCGCGACTTCCCCCGCGTCGAATCCGCCGCGCAACATCTTAGAGGCGAGAAGTCCGACGCCGCCCGAAATCGGCCCCGTCGCAAAGACTTCGAGAATATGTTCGCCATCATGATTAACGGTCACATACAGATTCTGCCCGTCAAAAGGAATCTGCCACGTTGCCCCCCGCAACTCGCGCGGACGCTCGACGCGCTCGGCATTGTTCGTCACGCTGGCCGAAGTCTGCGCGCCTGTCGAAGTTGCCGCCTGCCGCGCCGGAGTTTGAATCGTTGCTGATGCTTGCTCAAGGGAAGCATCAATCTCTGCTTCCATGATCGCCGCTTCGGTCGTGATCAAAGGATCGCAAGCCGTCTCGCCCTTCTGCTCCGCGCCTTTAACGGCCGTCAACACCTGACTGTCGCGCGAGCCGTCGCGGTAGTAGCTCACGGCTTTACAACCGAGTTCGCGCGCAAGCCGGTAGAGGTGATCAACCGACTCAACCGTGTCATCCTTTGCGCCGTTGCATGTTTTCGACACGCCGTTGTCAACGTGACGCTGCGCGGCGGCGAGCACATGCACGTGCTGTTCGGCCGAGATGTCCATGGCTGAGATGAAATAGGCGTGCAGTTCCGCTTCGTGCTGGACGACGTGTTCGGCCGCGCGGTCAATCGAATCCTGATCCGTCTGGTCAACCTGCATCCCCAGAGCCTCGGCCGCGAGCGTGTGCACGTAAGTGCGCTTGCCCAAAGTGTCCTCGCGCACGTAAGCCCATGAGAAGTTTGGCTCAATACCGGAGGAGGTTTCCGCGACAAGGGAGATTGTTCCCGTCGGCGCAATCGTCGTCACTTCGTAATTACGCGGCGTGAGCATGTCGGAGGCAATTCCGATCTCGTTGCGCAGGAAGTCGTCGTAATTCTCTTTGTTCAGATTGTACTCAGGGAAGACGCCCTTCTCCGCCCCCAGCCGACACGACTCCGCCCACGCTTCGCGGCGCACGAAGCTCATCACCTCGTCCATCAGATCAATCGAAGCGGACGAGCCGTACATGATCTTCAGTTGCAAGCAGAGATCGGCAAAACCCATTACGCCGAGGCCGACGGGGCGCGTGCGCTTCACGACATCATCAATTTCGGGCAGCGGCCACGCGCACACATCAATCACGTTGTCGAGGAAACGCACGCACCAGTGAACAGTTTCGCGCAAGTGCTCCCAATCAACTTGCGTCTCCGCGTCGTAGAACTTCGCCAGATCAATCGAGCCGAGATTACAACTGTTGTTAAAGTGAAGCGCCTGTTCCGCGCAGGGATTAGTCGCCGCAATCGGCCCCATGGATTTGATCATGTGGTTGTGGCGGTTAACTTCGTCAATGAAGATCACGCCCGGTTCGGCGTAGCGGTGCGCGCTGGCGACGATGCGATTCCACACGTCGGGCGCATAGACCATGCCGGGACACGGCGGTTCCTCTTTCGTAGCGTTTGAAAGATCAGTCGCGTGGAACGCGGCGCGGTCGCGGAACGTCACGGTCGTGCCGTCAGGACGCCGGTAAACGGCGTAATCGCCCGCAGCGACCGGATCGTAGATGGATTGCTTCCAAGCTTCGCCGCCGAAGCGCAACTGAAACCACTCGCCCCTATCCACCGCTCTCATAAACTCATCCGTCACGGTGACGGAGATGTTGAAGTTCGTCAGCGATGATTGATCGTTTTTCGCGTGAATGAAATTGAGCACGTCCGGGTGCTCCACTCTCATTATGCCCATATTCGCCCCGCGCCGGACGCCGCCTTGCTTCACGGTGTCAGTCGTCGTGTTGAAGATGTTCATGAACGAAACGGGGCCGGAGGCGACACCATGCGTCGAGCGCACCATCGCGCCGGAGGGACGCAACTTCTCGAAAGTAAAACCCGTGCCTCCACCTGTTTGATGAATAATTGCGGCGTCGGTCGCGGTTTTCATGATTCCGGCGATTGAGTCAGGAACATCGAGGACGAAACACGCAGCGAGTTGGCCGGAAGGCTTACCGGCGTTGACGAGGCACGGAGTGTTAGGCACAAAGAGCCGTTCGTGCATGATCTCGGACATACGGGCGTAGAACTCATCCTGCTTCGCGGCGTCCGCTTCGGCTTGCGCGACGTGGCCGACGACGCGGCGCACGATGTCAGCCCATTCCTCGATTGGCTGCCCCTGCGCGTCCTTTAAGGCATAACGCTTGCTAATCACCCGCCGCGCGTTTAACCCAAGCACGGTTCCGGCACTCGTCCGCGCGGAGCGGCGCGGCATCTCTACGTTACTTCCCGTCGAAGCCTTCGGCTCAATCGCTGTGCTCATCCCTCTTTCGCCTTTCTCACGCTTGAACGCCCGATGTCGGCGCGGACGCCTCTGCGCGAGTTCCTTCCGGTTGAATGTTTTTCTGAGACGGCTTCGCCCTTCGCTTGAAGCTTGCGCGTCGCCCAACTCGGATACCGTTGCTGTTACTTTAAGCTGCTCTGGCTGGCTGATTTTAGAGACTGTGATCCCGTGCGAGCGACCCTTAAACTCAAGTCATCTTCGCCCGCCGATGTGTCCCCTCTAAGAGCGGGGCGCAATATAACTCACTCGTCGGGTGGTGTCAATAGCTAAACGCAAGATATTGTGTCCGCTTTTCTTTTCAGTCCAATACAGAGCATAGCTTGACAATTCACTCTAAGATTTAGAGACTCTCAGCCGAAGATAAAAGCTCATGTTTTGAATCCAATTATAACCGATGATCCGGTTTGGAACGAGCCTGCCAAGAGCCGTTCTCAAAAGCCGAAACCGGCTGAAACGAAAATCCTTTCGCCGTCATCTAATCACTGCTCATTTGAGGAAGGAAGGGATGGATTTGAACGAACAAAACGAAGCGAGAAGAGACCGTCTTGTGCGCGCGACGGCGGCCGACGGCGCGGTGCGCTGCATGGCGGCGGTGACGACGAACACGGTGGCGGAGGCGACGCGCCGACATCAAACATCGAACACGGCGGCGGCCGCGCTGGGGCGGACGCTGACCGGCGCGTTGCTGCTAGGGTCAGGGTTGAAAGAGTTGGATAGATTGACGGTGCAGATCGTGTGTGACGGTGCAATCGGTGGCATTACGGCCGAGGCGAACGCGGAAGGCACGGTGCGCGGTTACGTGCGCAACCCCGAAGCGGACGCAGCCTTAAACGCGCAAGGCAAGTTTGACGTGCGCGGCATCATTGGCAACGGCATGTTTTACGTGACTTACGAATCCGGCTACGAGGTCGGGCTGTACCGCGAGCCGTATCGCGGCGCGGTTCCGATCACGTCGGGTGAGATCGCGGAAGACTTCGCTTACTACCTGACGAAGTCTGAGCAACTCCCGTCGGCCGTTTCGCTCGGCGTGCTTGTGCGCGCCAACGCCGAAGGCGAAGCTTTTGTTGATGCGGCGGGCGGACTCATCGTCCAGATTATGCCCGGCGCGGACGAGAGAATTATTCGCCGCATCGAGGAGTCGGTGAGCCAGACGCCGCACGCAACGAAGCTGATCCGCGAAGGCGCAACTCCCGCCGACATGCTGCGCGTGGCACTCGGCGCAATTGATTTTGAAGTGATCGAAGAACGTCCCGTGCGCTTCGCGTGCAGTTGTTCGCGCGAACGCGCCGTGTCGCTGATTTCATCAATCGACAGAAACGAGATGGAAGCGATGCTGCGCGAAGATAGGGGCGCGGCGATGACTTGTCATTTTTGCAATGAAACTTACCGGATTGATGAAGCGGAGTTGCAAAGTATTTTGGAAGAAGTCAGAGGTTAGAGACAGGTGGTCAACCTTTCAAGACTCAGAGAGTTTGCTATCTGCTGAATGATCGGCGGGGAAAGCGGACTCACACATCGGGTGGAAACCCGCCTTTCTGTTTATCGTCAAATTGCTTAAGGGCGAAACAGGTTCGTCACGCTCACTTCGTTGAAGAATTGTTTGACGTGAGGAGATCGTAATTGCCGAGTTCACGGTTGTGATTGTCGAGCGTGCCTATAACGTCGGAAGTCTCTTCGAG
>JACCYN010000084.1 GCA_013696465.1 Pyrinomonadaceae bacterium | reverse complement strand
CTTCAAGCTAGGAAAATTCATGACTGAATAATCTGGCATACCTAAAGGCTGATTAACTTCGCTGAATCTAATCACCCGCGTTCCCGGCCTGATTTACTCTTTCTTCTCCGCGCTGCTTCTCTCTTCGATGTTATCGTTACCGCTCACAACCCCCTGTTGTGAAGTGCCGAAGAGATTAAAGAGATTGGAGAGTTTCGACGAGATCGTGAAATAGAGGCCGCGACGCACGTTAAACGCTTCCCGCGCGTTTATGCCGAACTGTGATTCGTTGGCGGTCGTAAAGTTGTAGCCTCCGGCGAGACGCAAGTCGAAGAGCGCCCAGAAGCCGAGTTCCGCGCCTAAGGACATGCGACGCGAGCCGCTCGCGGGTTGATTGACGAAGCGAACTTCGCCCGCCGCGTCGAAGAAGCGGTTGAGGCGTTGCTGGGCGCGCGTCTGCGTCAGGTAAGTGAGCGCGGAAGCGTGGGCGTGGGCATTCGTGTTGTTGGCGGAGAATTTCAGAGCGAAGCGAGAGTAAATTTCCAGATCGTCGGTCGCCTGCCACAGCCCGTCGGCTGAAAGCGTGTCGCTGCGGTCGTGCGTGACGCCTGAAGACGAATCTGAAGATGCGTCCGAAGAATTGTCTTGCATGAGCGAACGCCCAGTGTAGCTGAAAAGCAGCGCCACTCTGTCCGAGCGAAGCGGGCGATAGGCGACGGCGGCCGTTCCGTTCAGGGATGAGCCGGAGCGTCCGTTGAATGTGTTGTTGCCCCATTGCAGGCGGGCGAGCGCAGTTAAATTTTCGCCAATGCGACCCGCCGCGCCAACGGTCAACAACTGCCCGAAGCCATTGCGGTCGCGCAACTCATAACGCGCCGACGTGCGGAAGTTTTCGGTCGGTTGCCACGACACGCCGACGATGGCGTTATTAAAGCTCGTGCCTGCGCCTGCGAGGTGAATGCCGCGCTCGTAGCCTAGTTCGAGTTGCAGCGTCTTTGAGACGGGCAGACGATTTTGCAGACCGATGACGGCGAAGCTGTCGGTGCCGTTCGCGCCGTTCTCAAGTTGGTAGCGACCGCTGAAGTTCGTGTAGCGACCGAATTTAGTTTCAACGCCGAAGGCGGTTTCGCGGCGCGCGCTTGTGGAGGCGAAACCGCTGCCCGTCGTGTCGGCGATGGGGACGATGGGCGCGGAGGCGAGGCGTTGCGTGAAGAACAGGCGCGTCGCGGTGTTGACTTGGTAGGCGGCAGAAAGAATCGTTTGATCCGGGTAGGTCGGGTTGGCTTCACCGATGTTCTGTTCGCGTTTAATGGAGAATTGTAGTTTGCTCGTCGGGCGATACTCCGCTCCGAGAGTGATCAGGTTCGAGTTTATCTCGCGGTCGGAAACGGAATCGGTGAAGCGGCGGAAATCATAAGAGACGGTGGTGCGAAGTTGCTCGTTCCACGTCTCCGTCCAACCGACGCTGATCGTCTGGCGCGCGTTGTCAACATTCGCGGTGTGGTTGCGCTCGTCCGTGAAGCCGAAGCGAAAGGCGCGTGATGAGCGCGGTTTGAGTTCGAGGTTGACGGTGGTGCGCTGCGCGCCCGCGACGACCGTCGAGCCGAACGGATTGAGGAAGCCTTCGGTGGCGCGCGTGAATCCGGCGCGCAACACGCCTTCGTAAAAAGGAAGCGGTTGCTCCAAGTCGAGGCGCAGGGCGTGGCCGTTATGATCATCGTCACCGTTGTTTGCGCCGGAGAGATTTCCGAGACCTGAAAGATTTCCGAGCGACGCCACGCGCCCGCGACTCATCGCCCACTCGAAGCGCAGACGCCCGCCATTGGGCAGACGCTTCTCGCCGTCAACGCCGCCCAGCACGAACGAGCCGAACTCGTCTTGGCGTTGATTGATGAAAGACAAACCGAGCCTGAGACCTGCGCCTTTGAAACGCTTTTGCGCGCGGGCGGTGTAGACGGCCGATGAAAGATTGTCGGCGATGTATTCGTAAGTGGCGACGATTTGCAGAAGGTTAAGGTTGTAATCAAACGTCGAGATGGGGCGCAGGAAAAAGATTTGCCCGGTCGCCGGATCGAGATTGTAGTCAACGGAGCGCGCAAGCGGTTCGCGCGAGATGATCACTTCGGGGTTGCGACGGTCGCGGACTTCTAAGACGAGCGTTTCCGATCCGGGCAGCACGTCAATGTGCGACAGACGCACGAGGCTTGAGACGCCGCCGGGAAACACATCGCGCGCGAAACTCGTGTCGGGGCGCGCGCCCGTCACCGTAACGAAGTCGCCGCTTGCGTTCTCGACGTGCAGTTTCACGCCCGTAAGCTTGCGCGCGTAGCCGCTCAAATTAAGATTCTCCATGTCGGCTGTAAAGTCACCGAACATCGCATAGGAGCGACCGCGATCAAGTCGCGCGTAGAGTTTCGAGTTTGACTGCGCGTCTTCGTAGCGCGTGGACGAATCGCCGAAGAGCGGGTAAGTGCGGTCGAGCGGATCGAGTTGGAAAAGGCGGTCGCCGCGTCCCGCGCTGCCCGTGCGATTGAGCGCGCGGTGGCTGTCATAAGCGAGCGTGAGAAGATTGTCGCCGAAGACTCGTCCGCGATAGAAGAAGGCGACGCGGCTGCTGACTTTTGTATCGTCCCCGCGCATCTGGTTTTCAGGGGCGGCAGCGCCGAACGACGCTTGGGCTAATCCGACGAGGATCGTCGGGCGCACTTCAGGAGTGAAGCGAACTTCCGTTTCCGCTTCCGCTTCACCGGCGCTGGCGCGGATGCGCGCCACATCAGTCGCGCCGCCGTCGGCCGCGAGTTGCACGGTGCGCGCCTTGTCGTCCGCCGCCGCTGTTTGTTCGGGAGATGCGACTTCCAAATTGTTGACGGTTGATTCGGCTCGCGAAGCAGAATCGTTTTTCGCTTTTGAGACGAAGCGACCAGCCGAAGTTGAAAGTTCAACAGAGCCGTCGGCGGCCGGGTTGCCCCACGCATCGAAGGCTTGCACGCGCACACGCACGGAATCGCGCCCGCCCGCCTGCACCGACCCGCGCTCCGGCGTGAGCGTCAGACGCTTCACCGTGCCGCGTCCCATCACGGTTCGCTCCGTCGTCTTGCCGGGTTTGCCTTCTGCGTCAACGGCCGTTAAGACGATGCGATTCTTTCCGGGACGCAAGTTGATGCCGACATAAGAGAAAGTCGCCACGCGATTTTTGTGATCAAGACGGCGTACGCCGATGCTCGTGTCGCCGACGGCTTCGCCGTTTACTTCTACCTGCACCGTCCAACCTTCCGCGACGCGCGCTTGAAGTGAAAGCGCGGGCGTCATAATCACTTCGTCGGCGGCGGGCGAAAGCAACACGAC
>JACCYN010000077.1 GCA_013696465.1 Pyrinomonadaceae bacterium | reverse complement strand
AGTTCGTCAACAATGATCTGCTTCACTTTATTTTCGATTTCTTGATCGGGCATTGGATTGATTGGCTCCTTCAGTTTCAGTTGAAATTTAATAATGCTTTGTAACTCTTGACGTGGCGAAACCCTTGTTCCCGTGTTTCACACCAAAATTCGTTTACGTCTTACTTCACAGTCTGCGCTTCGGACTCAGGAACGGCGTCAAAAATTGCGCGGGCGGATTCGAGACTCGTCGAATCTTCAACATTCACGCAGCGCAAGTTTAGGTTCGCCCCCTTCACAAGACCTGATAACACTTTGCCGGGGCCGATTTCAACGGCAGCGGAAACGCCTTCACCGGCCAAAAACTCGATTGTCTCCGACCAACGCACCGGCGCCGTCACCTGTTGCACCAGCGCCTCACGCGCCGCCTCGCCGCTCGTGACAGCCGAAGCCGTAACGTTCGTGACGAGCGGCACGCTCAGATCACGAAACTCAATTCTCGTTAAATCTTCTGCAAGACGCTCCTGCGCCGGACGCATCAAGGCGCAATGGAAAGGCGCACTCACATTCAACTTGATCGCCCGCTTTGCCCCGCGCTCCCTCAAGAGTTCGATGGCGCGATCAACGGCCGCCGCGTCGCCCGCGATCACCGCCTGGTTCGGCGAGTTGATATTCGCCGGACTGCATACTGCGCCTTCGGCCGCCTCCATGCACGCGACAACGATCATCTCCAACGGCGCGCCCAAAATCGCCGCCATCGCTCCCGCCCCGACCGGCACCGCTTCCTGCATGTAGCGCCCGCGCAGACGAACCGTCTGCACGGCCGTTTTCAAATCCAACGCACCCGCCGCAACCAGTGCCGAATACTCGCCGAGACTGTGACCCGCAACATAGCGAGGCGCGGGAAAATTCTCTGCCACCATCGCGCGCAACGCCGCCACCGAAACCGTTAAGATGGCAGGCTGCGTGTTCTCCGTCAACTGCAATTCATCTGCGGGGCCTTCAAAACACAACCGCGACAAAGAAAATCCAAGCGCCTCGTCCGCCTCCTCAAACACTTCGCGCGCCGCCGCGTAACGCTCGGCGAGCGCACGCCCCATCCCTGCGGACTGCGAACCTTGACCGGGAAATATGTATGCGAGACCGTTCATGAAATTTTTGATTTTAGATTTGGAAATTAGGAATTCAAATTAAGCAATGCTGCTCGTTCTTTAATCAAAAATCGCAAATCTAAAATCAAAAATTCCTCTCACCATCTCGTCAACACCGCGCCCCACGTCGCACCGCCGCCGAAGGACGCCATCAACACGAGATCGCCTTCCTGTAGCATTCCCGATTCGACGCATTCATCGAGCGCAATCGGGATTGACGCCGAAGAGGTGTTGCCGTGCATCGCAATGTTTGAATAAACTTTCGACGAATCGACGCCGAGCTTATCGGCGACCGCATCGGTGATGCGCTGATTAGCTTGGTGCGGCACAAAGAGTTTGATGTCTTCAGGCTTGTATCCGGCTTCGGTCAAAACTTCCGTTGACACTTCGATCATCGAACGCACGGCGACTTTGAACAATTCATTGCCGCGCATCTTGAAGAAGTGCATCCCGCCGCTCAAGGTTTCCGCCGTCGGTTGAAGGCGCGTGCCGCCGCCGGGCGAGAAAAGCTGTTCGGCGTAACGCCCATCCGAGCGGATGCGCGCCGACAGAATGCCGCGCTCGCTCGTCGTTCCGCCGAGCACGGCCGCGCCCGCGCCGTCGCCGAAAATAACGCACGTTCCGCGATCAGTGTAATCAACGTAGCGCGTCAAGATTTCCGCTCCGATCACGAGCGCGTAGCGCGATTGACTGGAGCGAATCATTTGATTGGCGAGCGTCAGCCCGTAGAGAAAACCGGAACACGCGGCAACAAGGTCGAAAGCGGCGGCGCGGTGCGCGCCGAGTTCGGCTTGAATCAAACATCCGGTCGCAGGAAGTATTTGATCGGGCGTGACTGTCGCGCAGATCAGCAAATCAATGTCTGAGGCTTCAATGCGCGCGCGCTCAATCGCTTGGCGCGCGGCGCGGACGGCGAAGAGCGAAGTATATTCATTGTCCGCCGCCCGGTGGCGCTGCTTAATGCCGGTGCGCGTCGTAATCCATTCGTCCGACGTATCAACCATCGTCTCCAGATCGGCGTTTGTGATCACGCCTTCCGGGTAAGCGCGCCCCGTGCCCAAAATAACAGCGTTTACGTTTCCCATCCCTTAACCTTTCGCCCGACCCACTCACTCGCCGACGGCAGCCAGTCCCCGCGCCTCGACTGCGACCGAAAGCCCGCGCCCCGCGCCCACGTTCTGCTCGATACGCTCGCTCGCGCGGTTCTCCGAAAACTCTTTCACACAACGCACCGCGTTGGCAATCGCCCGCGAGTTTGAACTGCCGTGGCAGATGACGACGATGCGCTTGACGCCTAAGAGCGGCGCGCCGCCCGTCTCCGAATAATCGAGCCGCCGCTTGATGTTGCGAAACGCGGGGCGGGCGAGCATTGCGCCTGTCTTCGTCCGCGCCGTTGCGCGCAGTTCGCTTTTGATCATTGAAAGCATCGCCTCCGACAAGCCCTCGCTCAACTTCAGCATCACGTTGCCGGTGAAACCGTCCGTGACGATCACATCAACCGCGCCCGTAAACACATCGCGCCCCTCGACGTTGCCGACGAAATTGATGTTCGAGAGATCGCGCAAAAGGGGAAACGCTTCTTTCGTCAATTCGTTTCCCTTTACTTCTTCCTCGCCGATGCTCATCAAGCCGACCGAAGGGCGCGAGACGCCGAGCACCGCGCGCGAATAAGCCTCGCCCATCACGGCGAACTGCGCGAGATGCTCCGCCTTGCAATCGCTGTTCGCTCCAACATCCAAAAGCAAGGTGGGTTTACTTCCCTTCGTCGGAATGAGCGCCGCGAGCGCGGGGCGATCAACGCCCGGCAGCATTCCGATCACCATCTTCGCGGTCGCCATCGCCGCGCCCGTGTTTCCTGCCGAGATGAATCCGTCAGCATGACCATCGGCGACAAGGCGTGCCCCGACGCGCAGCGAGCTTCCTTTTTTTCGGCGCACGGAAGTCGCCACGGGCTCGTCCATGCCGATCACTTCCGGCGCTTCGACGAAATCAATACCAAAGTCGCCCGACGCGCGCCACCCGCAACGACGAAGTTCAGGTTCAACCTTCTCAGTTTGCCCGACGAGCACGACGCCAATGCCGAGATCGCGCGCGGCCGAGAGCGCGCCGTCAATTTCGGCCTGCGGAGCGCGGTCGCTGCCCATTGCGTCAACAACAACTTTGCCGACAAGTGGGGGTTTCTTATTCATCAACGAGGCGGATTCGAGACGCGAATTTGTTCACCCTCTAAAGCATCACACTTTACACTTCTTGATCAACATGCACGATTTCGCGCCCTTTGTAAAACCCGCATTTCGGGCAGACGCGGTGCGGCAGACGCGGCTCTTGACAGTTCGGGCACGAAGCCGTCTGCGGCGCGCGCAAGGCATCATGCGCGCGTCGTTTATTACGGCGTGCTTTAGAGTGGCGACGTTTCGGATTAGGCATAGTAATTACTCCAGTTAATTTGTAATTTCAAATTTGACGTTTGAGATTGAAATATAAAGGTGCGTGCGTTTGATAGATCATTAACACGACGGCAGAAATCTTTTAACCGTTTTTCTCTTTCAAAGCTGCCAGCGCAGCCCACCGCGGATCGATCTCATCTTGCCGGCATGAACAAGTCTCCGAGTTCAAATCCGCTCCGCACCCGGCGCACAATCCCTTGCACTCGTCTTGACACAGCAGACGCATCGGCACGCTCAACAGCACCTGCTCGCGCACGAGTTCGTCGGCGTCAACCCAACCGTCCTCGTAAACAGAGGCGTCCAGATCGTCCGCCCCAAGTTCCGCCGTTTCACTCACGTCGTCGTTTTGCGCTGGAACGTACTTTACGTCAAAATCTGTGCTAATTGAAAAGCTTACATCGCGGTGGCAGCGATCACACGCGACTTCAACGCGCGTGTTTATTTTTCCCCGCAACTGAACTTCCACGCCCTTGCGGGTGGCGCGACCGCTGAGGCTAACTTGCTCTGCAAAACGAATCCGCTCGTCCTCCAGCGTCAACTCCCCGGAAGCGTAACGGTGCGAGAACTCTTTCCCGGCTCGATCCAGATTTTCAACTTCAATGCGCATTACGGGCTCGTTATGCAATAAACACCTTTGACGCCGCCGCAGCAAGTAAAGCAAGCAATTATAATGGCTTGAGGCGGAGTGTCAACGTGCAAAGATGTTTTAATCGAAGCTGTTTGCAGATTTCAAAGCATCTTCACGCACTACGGCCGCCAAACGCGGGTCGCCGCCCGTGATCGCTTTTTTTCCCGCTTTTCCGGTTGATGATTGAAACAGAAGCGGCGGAAGCGAATTGACGTTTACCCCGTCTTTGACGTTACTCTTCATCTTCGCCCGCCTACCGGCAACCCTTCCCCGATCAACTTCGATTCTTCCGTCAACGCTACGGGCGGCGGAAAAAGCCTTCGCCGCTTCTTCGTGTTCGTTGAGCCGCACGTGAGCGAGTCCGAGCGCATAGAACGCTTCGGCGTAAGATTGATCCAGTTCCGCCGCCTTCAAAAGATGGCGGAGCGCGAGACGGTTGCGGTTCAAATGAAGATGAACGAGGCCGACGACGTAGTAGGCTTCTGGGCACGGACGCGCGGCGAGCGCTTTTTTGAAATGCGCAAGCGCTTCTTTCCAATTCTCTTCCAAAACAAAAAGGCGGCCGAGAGCGTAATGCGCCGCAAACGACGAATCAACTTTGATCACCGCTTCATACAACAAATCCTTTGCCCGCCCGACATCGCCCTCATCGCCGCACAACAAACCGAGCAGGAGGCTGATGCTCCCGTCCTCTTCCGGTTGCGCCTCGTAAGCTTTCGACAAATAATCGTGCGCCAACTTCTGTTTGCCCGCGCGGAAGAAATGTTTGCCGAGAAAAGCGTGTAGCAGTGGATTGTCGGGCGCAACTGACGCTGCGCGCTCCAGCGCACGGATGCCGCGTTCTGTGTTTTCGCCGTCGAGCAGCTCGAAGCCCTCACGGATGTGCGCGATAACGGCCGAAGATTTTTCGCAATCGTAATTTGAGAGAATGCGTTCGCGCAAATTTTTGCGGTTCTGCGTCGCGTTCGACTGCTCTTCTTCGAGCGCGCGCGCCTGCCGCCAAGCCTGCGCAAGTTTCACTTCGTTGAGAATGCCGCTTTCGCCCAACACGCCGATCAAAGTTTCCAATAAGGCATGATCAACGTGCGCTGTGTGCGCTTGCTTCAACAGCAGATCGAGTGTCTGGTCTAATTTACCCGCCAAGCGCATCAAATTGTTTTCAAGCAGCGACACGCGCTCCAGCAGATGCTCGTCGTTCGGATCGTGGTAGTCGTAAGCGAAACGCGCGGACGAAGGAACATGCACGATCATCAACCGCGTGCCGCACTGCACACACAACTCCGCTCCCAGCCTGTTTACAGCCCGGCAATTTTGACATCGAATCTGCTCGGTAACTCTCGACATAATAGTAGCAAGAGGTGAGTAATACGGTGGCGAGTAAAGTTTCTGCTCTTACTCATCACGCATTACTTTTCACTTATCATTGTATTCGTAAAACCCGCGCCCCGTTTTCCTGCCTAACCACCCGGCGTCAACGTAGCGACGGAGCAGCGGGCACGGGCGGTATTTCGGATCGCCCAACTCTTCGTGCAGCACGTTCATGATCGCAAGGCAAACATCCAAGCCGATAAAATCGGCGAGCGTCAAAGGCCCCATCGGATGGTTCATGCCGAGCTTCATAATGCCGTCAATTGATTCGCGCGTGGCGACGTTTTCGTAAAGCGCGAAGATCGCTTCATTGATCATCGGCATCAGCACGCGGTTGGAAACGAAGCCGGGCGAGTCGTTGCAGTCAAGCGGCGTTTTGCCGAACTCTTCGACGAGGCGGCGCGTCTCCTTATCCGTCTCATCCGAAGTTTGAATGCCGCGCACGATCTCCACCAACTTCATCACGGGCACGGGATTCATAAAGTGCATCCCGATCACTTTTTCGGGTCGTCCGGTCGTCGCTGCTATTTTCGTGATTGAGATTGACGAAGTGTTGGAAGCAAGGATCGCACCGCTTTTCGCGGTTTTATCTAAAGCGCGAAAGACTTCACTTTTCGCTTCGATGCTTTCCGTGATCGCTTCGATCACAAAATCGGCTTGGGCGAGATCGCTCCATTCCGTCGTTGTGCGAATGCGGCTTACGATCTCTGATTTCTCGTTCGCTCCGAGACGCTCTTTGTCCACGTCGCGCTGAAGGCTGTGATCAATCGCTTTCATGCCGCGCTCAAGAAATTCGTTTTTCATGTCGCGCAGCACGACGCTGTATCCGGCGCGCGCCGCCACCTGCGCAATGCCGTTGCCCATCGTTCCCGCACCGACCACGCCGATTGTTTTAGTCACTTTCTATTTCATCTCCACGAAGAATCTATCTTCGCCAATCGGTCGGCGGCGGCGTGGGCGGAGGCGCATACTGCCGTTCACGCTGAGGCGCGACGTGCGGGTTGCTGCTCCAGCCGTAAGCGTTAGGCGGAGGCGGACTATTTAATTCACCCGCGGTTCGCGCGCCGTCTTTGCCGTAAATCGTTTTACCCTTTTCACCTGCGAGAAAAATAAACGTGAAGACGCACAAGCCCGTGCCCATGGGGAAGTGTAACGCCGACAACACCGCCGAGATGTAAGCGGCCGTTTTCGCCCACGACTTTTGTTTTAGCAAGCCGTAGCCCGCGACGAACGCAGGTATCGTCAGCAAAAGGTAAAACACCGCCATGACGAGCGTGACGAGGAGCATCACGGCGAAGGCAATTCCACCGCCACTTTCGCCCCCGGCAAGCGCGGCAAACATCAAGGCAAGCAGAACGGGAAACGTAAACAAAGATATAAGGAGCAGCACGAGCGCGTTATACCCGCCATAAACGAGATGCCCGATGCCTAAAATCTTATTCTCTTCTTGTGGCGTCATAGCGATTACTTTCTGCGACCAAATTTTACCGTTCGACGGCCATCGCAACAGCGTTGCCGCCGCCCAAACACAGCGCGACGAGTCCGCGCCGCGCGTTGCGGCGTTTCATCTCATATAGGATCGTCGTCAGCAGACGCGAACCTGATTGCCCGATAGCGTGACCTAAAGCGACCGCTCCGCCGTTGACGTTGACGCGCTCCGGGTTCATGTCTAATTCTTTCATGATCGCCACCGCCTGCACGGAGAAAGCTTCGTTGAGTTCGATCAGATCAACTTCCGAGAGCGCCCAGCCCGCTTTCTTCAACACCTTCCGGATCGCTTCGACCGGAGCCATCATCACCAGTTCCGGCTGAATCCCCGAAGTCGCCTGCGCGACGATGCGCGCCATTGGTTCGACTCCCAAAGCTTGTGCGCGCTGGAGCGATGTGACGATTAACGCCGACGCGCCATCGTTGACGCCCGGCGCGTTGCCCGCCGTCACACTTCCCGTGTCCTTAAACGCAGGTTTTAATTTCGCCATCGCTTCGAGCGAAGCGTCTTGACGCACGGACTCATCAGTGTCAAACACGAC
>JACCYN010000068.1 GCA_013696465.1 Pyrinomonadaceae bacterium | reverse complement strand
GATCCACACGATGCCGCCCAATTTTCCGACAAGCGATTCAACGCGGTTCGCGGGGCGAAATCCGGCGCGTGGGCGAAAGTCGAAGACGACCGCATCACGGTCGCGGAAGCGTTCGCGGCGCGGCGCGCCGAGTTCGCAGGCGCGCAGGAGTATGCCGGTGAATTGTCGCGCGTCCTCTTCGTCGTCCCCCTGAGTTTTCGCGTCGCTATTCGCCGCCCTCTGCGCGCGCTTATTTTCTCTCGCATCGCGCTTGCGTTTGTCTTTCTCGCGGTCGCGCTCCGCCTCTTCGACTTCTTCCGTGACGCGCTTCTCTTCCCGCGCGCGCCGTTCGTCCGAAAGCGGCACGCCATTTTCGCTAAGGAGTTTGAAGGCCGGATGACGACCCGGAAGCGGGAACACCTCGTAGATGCGTACAGTCTCTTTCGTCACCTCGCCGCGACTGTTAAGCGTGCGCTCCGTCTGTTTCTGCTTGAACGAATACTGCCGCACCCGCTCGTCAACGATTGTTTGATTGCGGGCGACTTCACGGAGCAAAATTGCAACGTCCACTTCCGAAGCGCGCGGCGGCTCAAAAGTTGTTTCGCTTAAGTTCGTGTTGCGCCGCACGGATTGTAAGCGTAGCGCGAGCGCGCCCGCGTCGTTTAAGTTGAGTTCGACGCGGTGCGGTTCGAGCAATTCGCTGACAGATTGATAATCACTGAACCGGGCAAGCCACCGTCCCGCATCATCCGTGATGCGCACGAGCAATTTGCTTCGCTGATCGAATTCGTAGCGCACGCGCGAGTTATCACGCGCCGTAAATTCTATGACGTAGAATTGCGCGTCGTCTCTCGCCTCCAGCGCGACGGTTCGCGCCAACAAGTTTTGTTTGCGGAAATCAATCAGGTGGCTGGCGATGAGCGTCGCAAGCATCCGCGCGCGGGAAGCTTCAGTGCCCGTCAGCGTATTCGCCGAGCCGTCAATGCCGCGCGTCCAAACAGAACGGGCGGTCGCCGCATAACTCGTTGCGCCGTTGCCGAAGGCGAGATCGGCGCGTACGGAACTCGGAGCTTTTATTTCCGTGCGCCCGCGCCCGTAAGGTTGATTGTTAAACTCGATGTTCCACTCGTAAGCGGCATCGCGTACGTTACCCAGACGCTTTTTGCCGCCGAGCGCCTGTAAGTAATCGCCGACGATCTTCTCAGGCTTAGGCAATCTCCGCGCGGTCGCACGATTCTGCCCTGTCGCCGATAAAGACAAGAGGAGCGAGAGGAGCGAAACGCAGATTAAAAGCGCGACGCGCAGTTTGTTCGTTTTGTTTCCATGAGCAGGTAGGAAAAGAGATAAGGTGGCGAATCTTTTCGTAAACATAAAAGCTGTTACTCGACGCAAAGATTTTAAGAAACACGAATTTCTATTCGTTCAAAAACTCTTCCACTAACAAGAACAGCGTAGCATGATTACCCACTTGCGCGGGAGCAATCAGCTACGCTTCAAGTATCGGAAAGGAAGAAATTACCGGAGCAACTGCCGGGACGCGCCGCCCAAGTTCTAACGGGTGAAGGAAACCCAGCCGCGCGTGAGGTAGTCGCTACCCGTCAGGACGAACATGATCGCCAGCCAGAAGAATCCGCCGACAATGACCAGCCACGTCAAACGCGAACTGTAGCGCACGTGCATAAAGAAAAGAATGACGAGCGTCGCTTTAGTGACGGCGATAACAAGCGCAACGACATCGTTTAGAGGGCCAAGATCAATGAAGGCGACAAACACGGTGATCGCCGTCAATACCATCAACGCGCCGAAGATCATGAAGTAAAGATTTTTCGAGACGATATGTTCCGACATAAATTAATCCCTTCTCTCGCGTCACTGGCGGCCGATCAAGTAGAGCAACGGGAAAAGGAAAATCCACACTACGTCAACGAAGTGCCAGTAAAGTCCGGCGAGTTCGATGTGCGAGTGATACTCCGGCGAATAACGATTGCGCATGGCGAAGAAGGCGAGCACCGCCATAATCCCGATGCCGATGATCATGTGCAGTGCGTGGATGCCTGTCATCATATAGTAGATAACGAAAAACATCTGAAGGCGTCTTTGATCCACACTCTCATTCGGGTGTTTCCTCTCAAAGCTCGCCATCTTGTCGCTCTCAACATGGAAATTTGCGCCGGGCACTGTGTTGTGAGAAATCTTCGTGCCGTACTCGACCGCTTTGATGCCGAGAAACGCAAAACCGAGCAGGATCGTCAAGGACAGAAAGAGAACGAGCAATCGTTTGTTGCCCGTCTGGGCGAAAAATACGGCGAGCGCCATCGTCAAACTGCTGCCGATGAGAACTGCTGTGTTGATGCCGCCGAGCAGAACGTCTAATTGATAACTTCCGGCGGCAAACTCGTTCGGGAATTTGAGGCGAAAGATCATGTATGCGAGAAACATGCCGCCGAAGAACATAATCTCGGTGACGAGAAACACCCACATCCCCAGCGTCCCGGAGTCGCGCTGCTGCTCCATGTTGTCGAAATGGTGCGCGAGACCCGGATGATGTTCTTCACCATGGTGCGCTCCTCCGGCGACAGCGTGCGCGTCCGCATGATTCAGTGTTCGCGTTGCCACAACAACTTTTGCTCCTTCACTTTTAACTTCCTAGTTGCCGGAATAACTTGAACGATCGGGTTTATCATCCGGCGAGAGTTTGCCGATGACCTTCATCGTCTCCTGCGGCGCAAACTCGTAAGCTTCCCATGTCACAATCGGAGTCTCGACGAAATTCTCCGTCGGCGGCGGGCTTGAGGTGCGCCACTCCAAGCCGGTCGCCATCCACGGATCGTCCGGCGCTCGCTTACCGTAAAAGAGCGACCACACAAGATAGATGAGCGGAATCGTAAACCCGACGGCGAGAACGGAAGCTCCCGCGCTTGAGAGCACGTTTAAGACTTGATATTCCGGCGGGTAAGCGTGATAGCGGCGCGGCATCCCTAAGAAGCCTAACAGGAACTGCGGGAAGAACGTCAAATTAAATCCGACGAAGACGATCAGCGCCGAGAATCTTCCCCAAGCTTCCGGGTAAAGTCTGCCCGTAATCTTCGGCCACCAATAGTGCATTCCGCCGAGGTAAGCGAGGAGCGATCCGCCGACCATCACGTAGTGGAAGTGTGCGACGACAAAGTAAGTGTCGGTCAGATGGACATCCATCCCCAACGAGGCGAGGAAGAGTCCGGTCAAACCGCCGATGGCAAAGAGTCCGATGTAGCCGAGCGCGTAGAGCATCGGCGTGTCAAACGAAATTGAGCCGCGAAACAGCGTTGCCGTCCAATTGAACACCTTGATCGCCGAGGGGACGGCGACGGCGAAACTGATAAAGGAAAAGATCATTCCAGCGAAGACCGATTGGCTCGAAGAGAACAGGTGATGTCCCCAGACGAGAAAACCGAAGACAGCAATCGCAATCGAAGAGAAGGCGACGAACTTGTAGCCAAAAATGTTTTTGCGCGAGAAGGTGGCGATGATCTCAGAAATGATCGCCATGCCCGGCAACAGCATGATATAGACGGCCGGGTGCGAGTAGAACCAGAACAGATGTTGGAAGAGCACAGGGTCGCCGCCGATTGCGGGGTCAAAAATGCCGACGCGAAACGTGCGCTCAAACACGAGCAGCAGCAGCGTGATGGCGATCACGGGAGTGCCTAAGAGCATGATCAAACTCGTCGCGTAGTGCGACCAGATGAAGAGCGGCAGACGAAACCACGTCATGCCGGGGGCACGCATCGTGTGCGTGGTAACGATGAAGTTCAGTCCCGTGAGGATTGACGAAAAGCCGAGCACGAAAATTCCGAGTCCCGCGAGAGTCACATAGGTGTTTGAGAAACTCGTGCTGTAAGGCACGTAGAAATACCAGCCCGTGTCAACGCCGCCGATCATGATCGCGCCGGAGACAGTCGCCGCCCCGATCATGTAGAGATACCAGCTCAGCAGATTGATCTTCGGGAAGGCGAGGTCTTTCGCGCCGATCATCAAAGGCACGAGGAAATTTCCGAGTATGGCTGGGATTGACGGGATCAGGAAAAGAAAGATCATGATGATCCCGTGATGCGTAAACAACTTGTTGTAAGTCGCCGCCTGCACGAGATCGCCCGTCGGCGTCAGCAACTCCAACCGGATCATCATTGCGTAGACGCTGCCGACGAAGAAAAAGAAACTGACCGAAACGAGATACAGCAGCGCGATGCGCTTGTGATCCTTCGTCA
>JACCYN010000384.1 GCA_013696465.1 Pyrinomonadaceae bacterium | reverse complement strand
GATCAATCCGCGAACGCGGTAGCCCTCGACCGGAAGGTTTCCCACCCGGTAATCGTTTAGCGCCGCCCCGCTCAATAAACAAGTCGCGGCGAGCATAAGCAATATCATCCCCTTCAACCGCCACTCCGTGCGCACGACGTTCACCATCACGATGAACATGAGGACGACTCTAACGTACGTTTCATTAAACATCTTCCACGCGTCGGCCGGACTAATGGCCAGCGGCATGGTGGTCAGCGCGATAAGACACAAGAGAGCGATCAAAGTTACTTCGCGCGGGAGCGTCGTCAGATTGCCTTCCACTCCTAGTTGTGAAGGCACAAACACGATGAGCGTGAGGAGCGCAACCCAATAAGCGGACGTAGATAAAAACGAGAGTCCAGAAATGAGTTCGTATGGACGAAAGTAGAGAATCGCCGAGAAAAGAAACAATCCGGCGTAGCTCAGGGCGTGACCCCGTTTTAGAAGCCAATGTCGGCGTGTCACCGCCGATGCCGCCGGACTTACACTCAGTGTCGAATCCGGCGATTGATCTTTCGCAGCTTTACTCCGCGCGGCCGGGTGATTCTTTTGGTTGTGGCGATCCTTTGGCGGGCGGCGCGCAATGCTCCAAGCCTCGTCAGCGCTCGGCGCCCGTTCCCTTCTGGTTCGAGTGACCGGCTCATAATCAGTTACATGACGACTACCCTGCATCCATCTCACTCCAAACTTACGCCCGTGCGTTACCCTTTGTAATTGAAGAAGAATTGTTTACTTAAGTGCAAACGAGCGCCAGACACGCGCTCACTGTCCTAAACACTTTAACATTCTGTAGAGCGTTTCCTTCTTAAAGCAACCGCCAACTAGTGATTTTCTAGCAAAAATTTAAACTGCAATGCCCGCTGCGTCTCCGGCCGACACAAGATCGCGCACCTGTTCACGCAGAGCCGTCTCGAAACGTCGCGCCTCCTCAACTTCATTAAAGTTGAGCGCGCGCAACTGGATTTCAATGCGGCGGCGATAATCCGAGACGAGCGAATCGGAAACGCTCAGGCGCGCTGCGGCTTCGAGCTGCGTGACGTGATCGGGACTGAGGTAGCAATGCCAGAGCACGCCCAACATGCGGTCGTATTGCTTCGACTTCCCGCGCACCGATTCCTGTAAACCCTGTAAGAATTTATCAACGAATCCAGCCGCTTCCTGCTCGGTTTCGCGCCGCAGTAGACCTTGCTCAGGGTTCTCGCACCCGTCAACCGGCTCGAAAACTCTTCCTTCATCTTCGTCGTCGCTCGCGCCGAGCGGCACGAGGTAGATGTCCATCACGGGGAGGCGCGACATTACGAGGCTGCGTAGGCTGCGCATATCCGTCGGCGCGTCAACAGCTTCAAGCACCGAGATGATCAACTCTTCCATGTCGGCGTTGCCGATGATGATCTGCGCGTCGCCCGTGCAGCCGACCATGCGCGTGTCGCGCTGGCGGATGGGCACCAACCCGACGCGCTGCTCCATTTCCTCGCTCCCGCGCCGCGCTTTTCCGTCTGACCATTCGCTTAAACCGTAGACGCGGTCGGCGAGGCGACGATGTGTCGCATCTTCGCCCGCACTTCCTCCTCTGTCAAGTCGGCGAAAATTAGAGCTTGATTGAACGATAGTCGAAATGCGGCGCGCGAGACGGTAGGATTCCGGGTGACGCTTGCGCAATTCGGCCGTCAAAATGTTGGTTAATTCGATCTGCCCGATCTCGCATTCGATCTCTGGGTCGGTCATCTCTGCGTCTATGTAGTGCTGAAAACGATCTTTACTGAGCAGCGTGACGAAAAGCTCTTGCGTTAAATCCGTGTAGGCGTTGCCGCGCTCGGCTCCCTCGACGAGCAGCCCGGCGCTCCACGAGGCGCGCACCAGCGGGTGCGAACAGACGAGGCGGTGCAACTCCGTCCAGAGACGGTTAACGTCGGAACGCCGCAAGGCTTCCGTCCACTGTCCCGCTTTTAAGATGCGCCCCGAAGTTTTGCGCTCGGCGGGCGCGGGCGTTTGGTCTTTGATCAGGCTCGTCATGGAAGTTCCTAAAAGTTGTTCACGGTTGTGGGAAGATGTGAGTGCAGACATATTTGTGGCGGGCGAGAGGAGCGAAGCGCGGTGGAGGATTTAAGCTTTCGCATTTTCATTGAAGCGGATTTGTGGAAACAGAGCGGCAATCGTTGTTTCTGTTCGTGAGAAGTTCGGGAGCGCCCGTCCGGGAAAAGAACCGCAAGCTCGCGTCGCTTTGAGGAGAGAATGGTTGCTCGTTGAAGAGCATCAGCGACAGACAAGACCTGCTTTAACTCGCGTCTAAGTCAGCAACGTAATTATTGTTTATTGAAAGCTCAATAGCAAACCGCCACACACCGAGGCCGTCAATTAGGTCGGACGAGGGTTGGTCGCCTGCGCGCGCTTTGTTTGCCGATTGAAAGAACCTTTCCAGAGGATAAACGCTTTGAGCCGATGACCGCTAAGGGAAAAGGCACAAACTCGCTCAAGCAGTGGTTTCTTATCCTAGAGAAGCCTTCACGCTTCTTGAGGACAAAGGAATGTTACCAGTAACAAAAGAAATGAGCAACAAGTTTTTACACCTCTTCGCCAACCCCTTGATTCTACAACGGTAAAATTGATTTGAAGGTGCGGCGGCGTACTTGTGGAACCAACGGGCGATTAAGGATTTCTTTAAGTTGACCCGGCGAACGCGCACTAGAAGAGAACTGATGGCTCTGTAGCTTCTAACTTTTTTGTTTTGCCCCAGCCTGCAATGCTCTGTGCTCTTTTGTGCATCGCTTCACACGGAAGCACACTCGCTCGCTTTGGCCGCGCCGAATTGAAAGTTTTGAAGCATTGCAGATGGGGGCAAAAAGATGCGTTCTTTAATCACAACCAATTTTTGTAAACTGAAGACCTGCCCCTCGACCGCCACTCTTCTCCGCTACACGCAAACTGCGCTCAACGCCGGAGAGCAGCGGGACGTTGCGACGCACCTTCTCATCTGCGATTTCTGCGGAGCCGAAACTCACCTGCTCGCCAGACACTGCCCGACACTTGTTAAAACCTGCTGCCAGCCGACGGAGATGCCTCAACACCTGCAACGTCTCGCCCTAATCATGCTGGCAGAGTCTGCGAGCCACGCGCAGAAAACGTCGGGAATGGCTTGCGACACGGCCTGCGTC
>JACCYN010000348.1 GCA_013696465.1 Pyrinomonadaceae bacterium | reverse complement strand
GCGGCTGTTTACAGCGTAAGGCGATGAACAAAGAAAGCGCGAAACGGGGAGCGATTAAACGTTCCACTTCGCGCTTTCAGTGATGCTAACAGATGCTTGAACGAGCCGCGCTGCCGAGCACCGTGCGACGCTCTCACGCACACGCTTGCAGCTTGCCCTTAAGCTTGACGCGAGCGATTCGCCATATAGCGCGCCGCCATCACCGCAATCGCGCCTTGAACCAACGGATTGCCCAACGCTTTCAACAGAAAGGGTTGCTCGCGGGCGGTCTGCTGTAATGCGCCGGGCGCGTTCTGCTGTGCATAGCCTGCCAGACGCCCGATGTCCTGTGCGCCCATCCGTTGCGGGTCGGTCGAAGAGAGTCCAATCTTATCGCCGAGTGAACTCGCATCCAAGCCCAACATTTTCTGCAACGATCCTAAGAGTCCACCGGCGAATCCCGCACGTTGCTGCGGTTCCATGTTCTGCGCGGCTTGGGCGAACTGACTTGGTTCCATCTGCGAAATGTATGAGCCTGCCGCACGCTGAAACTCCGGGTGTCCCGCCTGCGCGAGACGGTCGAAGCGTTGATTAACCTCGTCCGGCGCGACGTAAGTATCAGGATCAGAAAAGCGATTCATAAAATCCGAAACATCTGCGTCGTCATCCAAGCCGAAGGTCTGCGCTCCTGTGTTAGAACTCATTTGTTTATTCTCCTTTGTAAGTTTGAAAGCCGTCAAAAATTTTAATTAAAACCCGGCGCGGGCGTGAAAGTAGTGTCTCTACCTTGCGGCGCGGAAGGATCGTGACGCATCACGGCCAGTTCTTTACCGTTCGGGGCGTAAGCGCGCACGGTCAGCACACGGTTCGGGAATTCATCGCGCATCTCCTTAATCAGTGTTTGCATCAGGGGACGCACTTGGCGCAGCTTCACGTTCTCGGAAAGAACCACTCCTAATTCGTTATCGCCGTTCATGCGCGCGTCACGAATCACGTTGTTGCCGCTCGCCGCATTCTTGATGCGCGCCAGAAACGCTTCTTGCTGTGTCGCGCCCCGATTCGTCTGTGGTGCGGTTGTCGGCGGTTGTGTGACTACCGGAGGCTGTGTCGTCGGCGTCGTGCGCGTCTCCGTGCCCGTCCCGCCTCCGCAGTTGGCGGCAATCATTGCGATCATCGTCAAAACAAATGCCCCGCCGCCTCTCTGTATCGTCGCCGACATAAAGCGTTTTTGATTTGTGATGCTCATTATCTTTACCCTACAGCTTCTGCAAGTATCTTTACCCTACAGCTTCTGCAAGTTTAACGTACACAGTTAACATACACACGGAGTTACGACGTAAAACGCTTACTAACTACGTGAAAGTTTCGATGATCAGCTTCATCTAAAACAACTACAAACATCTCAAGTGCGGACTGACACCAAAGCACTCTCGTCAATGTATGATTTATATTCTTAAATCACTACGCGCTGGGCAAGAGCAAGGTGCGTACCAGAAGGCTTGACGGAGTTGTTTGTGAGAGTTATGGAAACGAACGCCTCTTGCAGATATTTTTGGGGCTTTACCCGTTCACAGGGCTGGGGTTTGACAGGCGCGGTGCGAATAATCGCAACCTAACTTGCAAAGACAAAAACTTCTGCCCCAAAAGTTTCAATGTGAAAGCGCACCGCAGACTTTACATCATCCAACGCTTCTTGGTATGTATCGCCCTCGCCAACAACGACGCCTTTGAGGCCGAGCGGATAAGCAACGTAACCGTCAGGATGCTTTTCGATGATAACTTTTAGGGATTTCATTCTTCAATTCACCTCTAACAAATTGATGCTACCATAGGGCAGCGAAAGCATCGAACGCTCGAATTGAGCGGGCGCGCGGACAACGCAACAGCCCTTCAAGCTGTCGGATGAGAGCCGCGTTATTCGCGCTCCGCTCGAATGAGTTGTTGGGCGCGGCATTAGGGAAAGCACTCTGCTAACCGGGCATCACCCTTATGTCAGGGAAAACTTTATTGAAATCATCTTTCGTGGGCTGATTTTCTCCACCAATGAGAAGAACATCCTTATAGACCATTCCTTTTTGAAACATTTCAACGGGTTCTGAACCTTGCTCAGATTCACAAGCAGTTTCATTAAGAATGAATGCGTGACTGTGAAATAAGGATTGACGACCATCGGTAGCATTAGGATCATAAGGGCCAACCAGACCTTTAGAGTCATCCTCAGCAGTTATTAGAAGAAGTATCGTTCCATATAGTAAGCATTTCTCCCCCGATTCAGATGTTGGGACAGTTTCCCAATTTTACCATGGCATGACTAACACCTTCGGGCGCAGGGCTAGCACGCTTAGAATCTCCACTTCCGAAACTCCATGATTTTCCTTTCCCGTAACTGTTTCCCATTTTCTTCTCCTCCTAAAGAATTCTAATTTTCTGAAATCATGTTTGGGATTACATAAATAGCGAGCGCCTAACTTCCGATTATTTGTATGACTTCTGGATAATACTCTAACAAGCGTATTATACGGAGGCGTTCCACATAATCGCGCTTTATCGCGTTCGTGTAAACAATCTTTTTACCATGCCCCGACACCTTGCTCTTATTGTCACCGTCATCGTTGTGGTGGGATTGCTTGTGGCGCTCAACGGCGCGTCGTATGTTGGAACTCAAGATAAGAAAATTGATACGGAGTTGAAGCCGAACCGTTCGACGTTTAACGCGGGCGCGACGGGTACACGCGCGCTTTACGATTTTCTGCAAGAGAGCGGGTATAAAGTGATGCGTTGGCGCGAACCGCCCGTTGCGCTGTTGAGCAGTGGCGCGACTCGCCCGCAGGTGTTCGTCATCGTCGGCGACGTAAAAGTTGATTTCGAGGCGGAAGAAGCGCAGGGCTTGATGAAGTGGGTGGAGGAGGGCGGTCGGCTCGTCGTCGTTGATCGCCGTCCGAGCGAACTGCTGCCGATTGGGGAGCAGCAAGGGTGGCGCATCCTGACGAGTTCGCCACGCGATTCTGTGGCTGACGCGAAGGCGGATGACGCGGAAGCGATGACGGCGGGCGTCGCTCCGGTTGCGCCCACACAGCCCACAAATCTCACGCGCAACGTCGAGCGCGTTGCGCCTTCGCGTTACAGCAGCAGTTTTATTATCAAGTTTGTTGAGAAAGAAGAAGACGCCGAAGCGACGGGCGAAGATGATGCGGAGCAAAGGAAAGTTAAAGAGAGTATAGAAGAACATGAGGCGACGAACGATTCAATTCCGCAACAAACCACAGCCGAAGAGGACACGCCACCTCCGCCTCCCGCGCCGCGTGAAGACGCGCCGCCATCAAGGGACGTGAGCAATGTTTCTTCGCCCGCGCCCGTCGAGCATTTGGAGAAAGCGATTCTTATTGATTACGCTTACGGCGCGGGGCGTGTCGTCTTGCTTGGCGATCCGTTTATCGTCGCCAACACCGGCATCAGTCGCGCCGACAATCTCCAACTTGCTTTGAACCTTGTAGACGGACGTGAAAACCTTGTCGCTTTCGACGAATACCATCAAGGTTACGGGCGGACGCGCAATGAGCTTTTCGCTTACTTCGCGGGCACGCCCGTGCTGTGGATGTTTGCGCAAGGATTACTGATCGCGCTCGTCGTCGTCTGGACGCGCGGACGCCGCTTCGCCCGCCCGCTTCCGCTTCCGCAGACTAACCGAGCTTCAAAACTCGAATTCATCCGCTCGATGGCCGAACTGCAAGGGCGCGCGCGCGCCTACGACCTCGCCGTTGAAAACATTTACACGCGCACGCGCCGCGCGCTCGCCCGCTTCGGCGGCGTCGCGGCGGACGCTTCGCGCGGGCAAATAGCGGAGAGCGTCGCGGCGCGTTCCGGCGCGGACAGGCGGAAGCTCGAAGACCTTATGCGCGAATGCGAAGAAGCTGTTTCGGGCAACAAGATTTCTGCGCAAACCGCGCTGCGGCTCACCGCTCAATTGCGCGAGGTGGAAGGACAGTTAGGTTTACGTTTGCGCGCGCGCGAACTCCGACAGGCGGGGAAACATTGAGCGTCGTAGTCTTTATCCTTCTTCTTCTGCTGTTCTTCATAACGAGCATCGTCGGCGTAGTGACGGGCAGCAACTCGCTAATCACTGTGCCCGCGATGTTCCAAGCGGGAATCGATCCGCGCGTGGCGATTGCCACAAATATGTTCGGGTTGACGTTTATGAGCGTCGGCGGCGCGCTTCCCTTTGTCGGGCGCGG
>JACCYN010000342.1 GCA_013696465.1 Pyrinomonadaceae bacterium | reverse complement strand
TCGCAGGACGACGCTCACGAATTCGACGGGCGGGAACTCGTCACATGGCTTCAAGCCGCGCGCAGCTTCTTTAATCCACACAATCATCCGTTCGCGGACGCGGAAGAGATCACGACGCGCGATTGGGCGGCTGAGATGCGCATTGCGCGCTCCACAATTCTGCACTGCATCGAACGCGCTCTCGCCCTGATTAAGCACAACGCGCGACCCGCGCCCGAACTGACGAGCGTCGTTGAGATGTTTGACGATGACGCGGCGGAGAACGCGCTACGGGTTAATTCCGTTTCGGATGCGAATGCCGAGTTGAACCGCTCTCTCTCATCGCTCGCAGATTCTTTCGGTGACGTGACTACGTTATGCGAGTCGCTGCTTAAAGCGCGCGAGGTTGATTTCGAGGCGTGGGCGACTGTCGGTAAGATATTTACGCGCGAGGTTCGGCGCGCCGAGGCGACGAGAAGTTTGCAGATGATTTCGCGCCATAGCCTCGCGGCGAGTTTGCCTCCGGTGTTGCTGGCGCTCACCGAAAATTTACAGCCTGAGACGCTCGCGGCAGATTTGAGAATCATCTTTTCACAACTTTCGCAATTGCTCGCAAGATTAGGCACAATCGAGAATTTGCTGCAACGCGATCAGCCGCTTAAGGGCACGCTTCCGCTTTTCACGCTCGTCCGCGAAGAAGCGCGGGGGCTGCTGGAGTTCATCGAAGGTCGCGCGATGCGCACGGAGAATTTAGAAACGAGCGTGGTTGACGCGCTCGATAGCACGAGCTACGCCATTCAGATGGAGTTGCGCAAAGTGTTTGCGCATGAACTCGTCGGCTTGAGCAGTTCGCGGCAAGCGCCGCTCATCTACGCCAAAGTTGAAAATTCGCACGGCCTGTTGCGCGACAGCTTTCAACAATCCATCGTCACGCTCGCGCAAATCTTCGACCCCGCGCTTGACCCGACGCGCCTCTTCAACATCTTCCAGACGAAGCTCGACCAATCCATTTCGCTCCGCGAGAGTTTATGGACGCTACTGCAACTCATCCGCCAAGCCGAGCGCGAGCGCGAAGGGCAGCCCGTTGCCTCACTCCTCGAACGCCTCGCCAATTTTCGCGCGGGTGCGATGCGTTATCTGATGTACAAAGACTGGGAAGCTTACGAGCGTTTCGTGGAAGAAGCGATGCTCGCGCGCGGCGCAATCGAGTTAGCTCCCGTGCTCCATCGCTTCGGCACCTACTTGGAGACGCTCTTCAGTCAAATCAACATGCGCGCCGTGCTCGCAGACCATCCGTTCGAGCATCCGGCGATAGAAACTTAGAGCGTTTAACAAAACTATAGGGATAGAGGGCTTGTCATCAAAAAGCTGCATAAGTCTGCTGGCGGATGAAGTAAATTTTGCTGTTGCTTTTTTAGCTCGTCGCGTTCGTTTCAAAGAGAGTTGTGATCGCGCCGAATTGGCCGAAGGATGAGAGCGTTCGTCTCTCGAATCCGCCTTCGACGACGCGCGTCGTGCTGACGGAGTAGGGAAGCGCGGCGAGCGACTGGTCGAAAGATTCGTTTCGCTGCGCGTTTGTATTTTGCCGCAGACGCGCGATGGCGTAAATGAATGAGCGCGTCGGGGCGCGGTCATCTGTGTAGGTGATAACGCTCGCTCCGTCGCTTTCCGGGGCGTTGTGCTGCGCGCGCTTGAAGGCGTCTGATGTGGCGAGCGTGCGTGTCGCGGCGGTGCGCGTTTGCAAAGCTGTGCGCACGTCTCCTTCCGCGCCCATGATCAGATGATTGGCAACGAAGCTTGCCGCGCCGCGTTCTTCGTCAGTTGAAATCAACAACTCCGCGTCGCCGATTCTTTCGCTTCGGGTTCGCGCGCCGAGACGTTTACGAATTTGCGCGCGCAGCCGTGTCTCATCTCGCACTCCGGCGATCATCAGCGTGCTTTCTCCGGTGTCGTCGAGTCGCGCCGTCCACAGGTCGGGCCCGGCGGCTGTAAAGAACGTCGCGGGTGTTTCAATGCCGTAGGGTTCGAGCGCAGTGTCGAGAAAGCGTGAGACGAACGGAGCGTAAAGCACATCGAGTTGCGAGGAGAGCGTGGCGTTTAAGCCGCGCCATGCTCTTTCCGGGTCGCGCAAGTTGTAGTGCGTGAGTTGGTAGAGGTCGGAAGGCAGCAGTTCGCTCGCTCTTTCGGTGGATTCTGTTGAAGGCGCGAGCGGTTCTTGCAGGCGCGCGGCGAGGTTGTTCTTTATCCCAAAGAAGTAACGATCCTCGATTCTGTCGCCCTTAAGACGTGCGCTCCACGCTGCGCCGCCGATGATGCGGTCAACGAGTTGCGGAAGCAAAGCGGCGGCCGTGCTTTGCGCGCGCGGGTTAAGCGCGCTCTGGGCGGCGTAGACTGACGCGGCGAGCACCGTCAGTCGCGCCGCGCTCTGGGGTGAGATATACCCGGAAGCGAGCGCGTCCGCCGCTTCAACTCGCCCTCGCATCGCCTCCAAGTCCGCATTGCCCGCGAGACTCGGCCGTTCGCCGCGCCGCGCCGCGAGACACGCCGCAACGGTCGCTTCATCGTTGCCGATAATCGCAACGCTATCCGCAACGGCCGAAACAATTCGTCGTTCGCCCTCCGGCGCCGTCCAGATGATCCACGCCGCTTCGTCTGTTTCGCGGCGCTCGATGCGCGGATTGCCGTAAGCGCGACGTGCGAAGTTGCCGACAAGCTTTTCCACGCCAGCTCGCACGCGCCGCTCGCCCGTGTGCGTTTCGAGGACGATGGCGGCGCGCGGCTTGACGTTAAGCGTGAGTTCTTCTCCGGCCCTGCCTGCGTCAATGTCCATCAAGGCGACGGCTGCCTGTGAGCGCGCGAAGATAACCGCTTCGGCCGTGCCGATGCCAGTCCATGCTGCAAAGCGTGTAAGCCAATGGATGCGCGTCGGAGTAACGTCGTCGAAGGGCGCGAGTTGCTTCCATGCATCGGTTGAGAGAAGGTCGCCCGCGATGCGTGGCAAACTGTTCGCTTCGATGAAGACGAGAGAATCGGCGGGCACGTAAGCTGCCATGTCAACTTTTTGCGGGCGATTCCACCAGAGCCATGCGGTCAAAAGCAGCAGGAGCGCGAGGAGGATTAACAGAAGCTTGCGTGCAGTCACCATTCACGGAGCATCCTAACTGCCGGAGCGGTCGCAAGGCAAACGCCCGCCTTCTGCATTTCCGAACGACGGAATACAAACCGAGACGCTAAACAGCGATAAGGCGCGACGCGCGTTACCTTGATTTTAGGAGATTGCCGCCCGGCGAGGTCTATGGTAGCTTGAGCGTTATTTTCAACTTATCAAGGCTGCAGCATAAACCGTTAATTCAGCCGCCCTTTTGAGGTCAATTTATGTCTTACCGCGAACTGCGCGCGCAACCCGAAGCCGAAGCCGCATATGATGAGTTTTTACAGAATCTCCGACAGGCTTTAACTGACGGGCGGCGCGACCCGAACGACGTGGTGCGCGATACGCTTTTCGAGATTTATTACGGCGCGGCGAATCTCGACGCCGGGCGACGCGAGCAATCTTTCGACACTTCAAATCTTTCACCCGCGACGCGCGCCGTGCTTCACAGCTTCGATCCGCGCAACGTGACGACCGAGCCGGAGTATTACATCGACGTTGACGCGAAACTTTATGCCGAACGCAAACCCTTCATCTGGCTGTGGCAGATGTTTGACCGCTCGCCGCTCGGCGCAAATGCCCTGCTCGGTCATCCGTTTAGGCGGATGCTCGCCCCGCTCGTCTTTCGCCGCGTCGGGCAGAACTTCAAATGCTGGCAGTTCGTTGAATGGAGTTACGGCTACAATCTTTCCATCGGCGATAACGTCGTCATCCACCGCCACGTGCTTTTAGATGATCGCGGCGGCATCGAGATCGGCAACAACGTCTCCGTCTCGGACTACGCCAACATCTACTCGCACACGCACGACATTGTGAACATCAACGACGTGACCAACATCCCGACGCGGATCGGCGACCACGCGCGCATCACCTACCACGCGACGCTGCTCGCCGGGACGCAGGTCGGCCGCCACGCGATGGTCGCCGCCTGTGCCCTCGCCACCAGAGACGTTCCCCCCTACCACGTCAACGCAGGAGTTCCGGCGCGCACAATCAAAGTCAAAGCGAATGCACCGAAGAACGGGCAGACGGCATAAATCTTCTCTGAATCTTGCTTCATACCATCTTCGTAGATTCTCTAATCACTAATCAAAGATGAATTCCAGCTTTCTAAATGCTGATGATGGTGAACTTATGTCGTCCGCGTTAAACACAACAAAATTACCGTTGACACTGCTAAACATAATGTCTATATTTTCAAAGTCAGAGAGTTAGGCTCTCAGCGCCCGTGCTTATTATAAGTTTTAGGCACAGAGCGTTTGTTAAGTCGGTGGCTTCTTCCGCCGATATGATTTTGAAACTCAGACGATAAAGGCACACTGCGCGTGAGCGTGGGTCGCAAAGCCTACGGAAGTCGAAGCCTTAAGGTTTTGACTTGGCCGGGTTACCGAAGGAAAAAGAAGTTTGCCGGGCGCAAAAGTTTCCCCTTGCGCTTCTCCCTTTCACAAATTCGCTTCTTCTGTTCAACTTGCGATTCGCTTGCTCTACCAACGCTCGTTTGGGCGTTTCCCGCGCCATGGTACGTCCTTTTTATCCTTCACCAATATGCACAACGAAATTGCCACCGCGCGCTCGAAACGCCTTCGTGTGCGGGCGCGTCTCGCCCGCGCCCGTCTCCGGCACGCCCGCCGCCACCAACACACAAAATTGAAGCACACGCGAGAGCAGGAAATCTTAATTTATGTTTAAGAAAAAGGCTGGCAAGAAGAATCTCGTCGGACTTGACGTTGGCTCAAGTTCCGTTAAAGCGGTTGAACTGCAAGGCAAGTTAGCTGACTTGAATTTGGTCAACCTCGCCTGCGAGCAACTTCAATCCGACTCAATCGTTGACGGTCAGATCATGGAGTTGAACGATGTGTCGGGCGTGATCGCCGCAATATTTAGTTCGCACGACATCAGAACAGAGCGCGTGGCGGCGGGCGTGAGCGGACATTCCGTGATCGTCAAAAACATCGTCGTGCCGCAGATGAGCGAAGACGAACTCGATGAATCAATTGACTGGCACGCCGAAGAGCACATCCCGTTTGACATCACGGACGTGAGCCTCGATTACCAGATCACGGGTTCGGCCGACGATTCGCTGCAAATCTTGATGGTCGCCTGCAAGCGCGACCGCATTGATAATCTCAAGAATGCGATTCAGCTTGCCGGTAAGCAGCCCGCGATCATAGACGTTGATGTGTTCGCGCTCCAAAACTGCTACGAGATCAATTACCAGCCGCAGCCGGATCAGACGGTCGCACTCCTCAACATCGGCGCTTCGACAATGAACATCAACATTGTGCAGGGCACGGGGAGCGTCTTCACGCGCGATGTCACGGTCGGCGGCAATCAATTCACCGCCGTGCTGCAAAAGGAGTTCGGGTTGACGTTTGAGCAAGCCGAAGTTGTTAAGCGTGGCGGCATGATGCCGGACGGCTCAGAACTGCAAGACGCGGGCGCAGTGATCGAGAGCGCCTCCGAACTGCTCGCGCTTGAGATCAGGAAGACCTTTGATTTCTTCCGCGCCACGGCCGAAGACGGAAGCGCCACCGTCGAGCGCATACTCATTTCCGGCGGCGGCTCGAAGCTGCGCGATCTGCCCGAATACTTAGCGAACCGTTTCGAGATTCCGGTCGAAGCCTTCGATCCTTTTCGCCGGATAAAAGTTGACAACCGGCGTTTCGACCCGGACACGATGCGCGAGTTGGTGCCGGAGATGGCGGTGGCCGTCGGGCTTGCTTTGCGAGGAGTGGAAGCATGATTAAAGTTAACCTTTTGAATTCGGTGACGGACAGAGCGACGGGCAGCGTCGCCGTCGTCGAAACTAAATTCACCGATCCGCGCGCGCAAACTTGGGTGCTCGCTGTCGCCGTCTTTGCGCTCTTGGCTGTAGGGATAGTCTTCGATTACATGAGCGCCAATTCCGATCACGAGAAGGCGCAAGCTGAACTTCAGAAACAGCAGCAGATCGCGCAGCAGATGGCGCTCGTCAACACCGAGCAAGCCGATCTCGACAAGAGGACGAAAGAGATCAAAGCGCGCATCGAAGCGATTCAAAAGTTGCGCGCGGCGCAGCGGGGCCCCGTCGCCGTGCTCTCCGCGATCAACGAGCGCATTCCGCGTCTCGCCAATTTTCGGCTTGAGAGCATCGAGCAGAAAGGCGAAGAACTCGTGATTCGCGGCGACTCGCCGAACGAAGCGGCCGTCACGCAGTTTGGTCGCAGCCTTGAATTTTCATCAGGCTTGTTCGGTAATGTGAGCTTGGAGACGCAGCGCAAATTCTTAGAATTCACCGCGACCAGCCAGCCGCCGACCGACGGTGCAAGCGCTCCCGTCGTTGAAGCGCCGAAACCTGAAACCGTCAGCTTCACGATCAAGTGCAAATACTCGCCGCCGAAAGCAATACCGGCGAGCGCGCCAACCGCCGCCGCTAATGCACCCGCAAGTCAGATCGCGCAGCGGTAATTGAAAATTAAAAGCGCCTCTTCAGCCATCGCCCGAAGGAAAGTGATTATGCTTAAACTCGACACCCTGCAAGAGAAACCTTGGTACATGCAGCTCGCCGTTTTCGGCGTGGTCGCGCTTTTGCTTTACGCCGGGTTCTGGTATTTCGTCACGAGCGGCACGCGCGACGAGACGGCGAAACTCAACACGCAGATCACCGACCTTCAAAGCAAAAACGAAACGGCGCGCATCGCCTCGCAGCGCATCAACGAATTCCGCGCTGCCTACGCCAGATCGCAAGCTGAATACGACGACCTCAAGGCGTTGCTTCCCGAACAACGCGAACTGACGAGCGTGCTCGCCGGCATCCAAGATCGCGCGCGCGGACGCCTCTCCTTGCGCCGCTTCGCCCCGAAGGACGACATGCAGCAGGATTTTTATTCCGGCAAGCCCATCGAGGTTGAAGTCACCGGCTCATACAATAATCTCGGACAATTCTTCGCGCAGATGGCCGCCTACCAGCGCATCGTTTCGATCACGGACTTCAAGGTTAATCGCCTCGCCAAGGATGCAAGCGGATCGAACGGCGGCAAAACGATTGACGCGCAGTTTTTAGTCACGGCTTATTACGTTTCGCCTGAGAAGCTGCAAACAGCGGCCGCCACCACGAAACCAGCCGCCGCCGCGCCAGCCGCCGCTGCTCCCCCCGCGGCCAAGTAACGATTTGAAATTCTCGAAGCAAGGGAACGAACAATGAAGCACTACACAGGAATTATTCGCTCGATTAAGCTCGGACTGATCGCTCCCCTCGCCATCATCGCCTGCGGCTTCTCTGCGCACAGTTTCGCGCAACAAACCACCACGCCGCAACAGCAGCAGGAAGGCGCGGCGACGACCTATCGCGGCACTCCGCGCGATCCGTTCAGCCCGTATCGTCCGCCGGTGCGCCGCACACGCGCGACGAAAGCTGCGCCGTCCGTTATCAACCCGCCTGCCATTCAAGAGCGGATCGCAAGCTATAAAGCACAGAAGGTGGCGGCGATCAACGCCCAGCGACCGGCGCCGAAGCCCGTCACCGCCTTGCTGCTGAGTGAACTGCAAGTGATCGGCATCTTCCGCACGCCGCGCGGCTTTGCGGCGATGGTCGAAGCCACCCCGATCAAACTCTCCTACGTGATTTATCCGGGCGAAATTTTTTACGACGGACAGTTGGTCGCCATCGAAGAAAACCGCCTCGTCTTCCGGCGCGAAACGCGGTGGACGAACGGCAAGCGCGAAACGCTCGTCGAGACGAAACAGATGCGTCAGCAAAACACGGCCGCCACCGATTCGCTCAACGCCAACGGCGCTTCCACCGCGCCTAACCCGTAACGGGAAACGAACCTCCGGGTAATCAGCAGTGTGAAGACGGTAATTTGCAAACCAGATCACTGACGCTGCTTGAAAGTTACGCAACACACTTCTGTATTGCGTCGCAAAAGCTACTGACCGCGCCTCTCTTTTCAATCAATGCGCAATTTTTCTAATCACCGAATAGGGAATCGTCACCGCGTATGTGCGGCGCGCGCTTCAACGAAGCATCTTTTCAGCTTCAACGAGCGTTAGCGCGTGGCGGCGGCGAGTTCCTGAATTCTCATCGAAGGATCACAACATGCCTTATCAACCAACACTTCCGAAGTTCATCGGCAGAGGCGCGCTCGTCCTCCTGTTGATGACGTGTCAACTCGCCGCCGTCCCGGTCTCCGCGAACGGGCGAAGCAAATCCGCCGCGAAGCCTCCGCGCACCGTTGTCTCCGCCCATTCAAGGCGCATCAACAGCTCTGCGCCGCAAGCGACGCCGACGCCCATGCCCTCAATGCGACAGACGGGTGCGCCGCAGACGGAGCAGGGCGAACGCTACGGGCAGCCCGGCTTCATCGGTGAACCGACGAACCTTAACGTCGTCAATGTTGACATCCGCGACGTGCTCAACTTCTTCACACAGGAATACGGCGTGAACTTTGTGATCGATAAATCGGTCGGGGCAGTTCCCGTCACCGTCAACGTCACAGACGTGCCTTGGAACATCGCGCTCGACGCGATCCTTCGCGCCAACCGACTCGGCATTGATGTGAACGGCAATCTCCTGCGCGTCGCCGCCATCGAAGTGCTGGCGAGCGAATCCGCCCTCCAACGACAGGTGAGAGACGCGCAACTCGACAACGCGCCGCTCGTCACCGAGTTTGTGCGTCTGAATTACGCGCGCGCTTCCGGCACGCTCGCGCAAGCGGCTGGATCAAGCGGCGGCTTTGCGGGTGGCTCGACGAATCAAAGTTTCTCCGGCGGCTCCGGCGGCGACGCCACAGGCGGAAGCGGCGAACAGGGTTTGCTTCCGATCATCGCGCGTCGTCTTTCGCGGCGCGGCGGCATTGAGATTGATGGACGCAGCAACACCTTGATTATCACGGACGTGCAAGAGAACATCAACGCCATCCGCCAACTGATCGCCCTGCTCGACCAACCCGAACCGCAGGTGGAGATCGAAGCTCGCATTGTCGTCGTCAACCGCACGTTCAGCCGCGATCTCGGCGTTCAACTTTCGGCGGCGATCAACGATCCGACCAACCCAGACTTCAATTTTAATCCAAGAGCGCCGGGCGCCACCTTCAACGGCCCGCCGGGGCCGTCAACATTAATCAGCTTAACGACCGGCGTCTTCGGCACGGCGCGCATTAGTGCCGTGATCACGGCCGCTGAACAGAAGAATCAAGCCAAGACCATTGGCACGCCGCGCGTCACGGCGCTCAATAATCGTCCGGCGCAAATCGAAACCGGATCGCAGATTCCAGTGACAACCGCGCAGGGAGCTTCCGGCGGCGCAGTCGTGTTCACCACCACGTTCGTCAGCGTGCCGTTGCGCCTTTCGGTTACGCCGCAGATCACGGATGCAGGCACGGTGATCTTGCGCGTCACGGCTGAGAACAACACGTTGAGCGGCGTCTTCGCGGGCGGCGTGCCGGGCATCGCCACGCAACGTATGCAGACCGAAGTGCTCGTGCCGGACGGTGGCACGACCGTGATCGGCGGCGTGCTCAACGACAACGAAACGCAAGGGCAAAGTCGCGTGCCGGGTCTGTCCGGTATCCCCATCATCGGCAACCTTTTCAAAACCCGTTCGACCTCGCGCACGACCGACGAAATCCTCTTCTTCATCACGCCACGCATCTACCGCCCGGATTACCGAGGGCGACCGACTTCCGGCACGGTGAGCGATAGGACGCGGACGACGACGATCCCGCAGCCCGTCCCGCTCGGCAACCCGTCAACCAACACGCCGACCCCGACGCAGTTGCAACAGACGCCCGCGACCAACCCGAATGCCGCGCCCAACTCGACGGTCGCGCCGCAGACGCCGACCGTACCCGGCACGCAAAACACTGCGCGACCAGATGCAACAAGCGGCCAGCGGCCGTAAACTCGCTTGCGGAGGGACTTCACTGATGTTCAAAGAGAAACTCGAAAAGATCATTGAACGAACCGAAGGGGCGCTGGGCGCACTCATCATGGGGGCGGACGGCATCGAGGTGGAAAAGGTTTTGCGCGCGGAAGGGCAACAGGCGAACCTTGATGTGGTCGCCGCCGAATTCGCTTCGCTGGTGCGTAGTGCCCAACGCACCGGCGGCGAGACGGGTCTCGGAAGTTTGCGTGAGTTGAACGTAGTGCTCGACAACGCGATTTTTGTGATCCGGCTTTTCAATCGTGAATACTTCGTCGTGCTCGCCATAGAACCGGATGGCAATTTCGGACGCGGCAGGTTCGAGCTTCGCAAAACCGAACTCGAATTATCACGCGAGTTTGCGGTTTGAGGGTGCAACAAGGAATACTTCAACGGGCGGTGAGAGTTCAGGTCTCTCACCGCTCATTCTTTTTCGTCAATTCGGAATTTTTACAAACGGCATTCCGCGCAAGATCACGCGCTGCCGACGCTTAACGCGGCGCGGATTCTTTTGCGGGTTGAAGATGTTGAGCGGGCTTGGGATCATCGCGGCGAGATAGGCGGCTTCCTGCGGGGTGAGGTTGGCGGCCGATTTGTTAAAGTAGGTGCGCG
>JACCYN010000339.1 GCA_013696465.1 Pyrinomonadaceae bacterium | reverse complement strand
GGCATACACTTCTTCAATCCGCCGCGCTATATGAAGCTGGTGGAAATCATCCCCACCGAGTGGACGAAGCCGGAAGTCTCCTGCCAGGTAGCGGGCTTTCTGGATCAGCGTCTCGGCAAGGGCGTAGTGCCCGCCAAAGATCGTCCGAATTTTATCGCCAACCGCATCGGCACGTTCGGCGCGATGGTGACAATCAAGACCATGCTGGATGAAGGTTATTCGATTGAGGAAGTTGACAAGATAACGGGGCAGGCGGTCGGGCGACCGAAGACGGCGACCTTTCGCACGTTCGACTTGGTCGGCTTAGACATACTGATGCACGTCGCCGAAAACCTCTACCACGCCGTGCCTGATGACGCGGAGCGCGAAACGTTCGTTGCGCCGGAGTTTTTGAAAGGCATGATTGGGCGCGGCATCCTCGGTAACAAAACGAAGGGCGGCTTTTATCGCAAGCAGAAGGGCGAAGGCGAGAAGCAAGAAATCTGGACGCTCGATGTCGCCTCGCTCGAATATCGTCCGTCACAGAAGGTGAAACTGCCCGCGCTCGACATGGCGAAAAATATCGAAGGTACGGCCGAGCGGATCGCCTCTCTTGTATGGGGTAAAGATCGCGTCGCGGGGTTTCTGTGGAAAACGATGTCGGGCACGTTATCTTACGCGGCGAATCGCATCCCTGAGATCGCGGATACAATCGTCGAAGTTGATCGGGCGATGCGTTGGGGTTTTGGTTGGGAGTTGGGGCCGTTTGAGACGTGGGACGCTATCGGCGTCGAGCGATCAGTTGAGCGCATGAATGAAGAAGGGCGCCGCGTCCCCGCGAACATTGAACGGATGCTTGCGGCGGGAGCAAAGAGCTTTTACAAAAACGAGAACGGGCAGCAGTTCTATTTTGATTTCGCTTCCAACGAATACAAACCCGTTGGCGCGCAAGCGGGCGTGCTAATTCTGAAATCAATTAAAGATCGCACAGGAGTGGTGAAGCGAAACGCGGGCGCGTCCCTTTTAGACATCGGCGATGGCGTAGCGTGCCTTGAGTTTCACTCAAAGATGAACGCCATCGGCGGCGACACAATTGGGATGATCAAATCTTCACTCGACGAAGTTGAAAAGAATTTCGTCGGATTAGTCGTCGGCAATCAATCGCCTTACTTTTCGGTCGGCGCGAATCTGATGCTCATTCTCCTTGAAGCGCAGGAGGAGAACTGGGAAGAACTCGATCTCATGGTGCGCGCGTTTCAAAACGCGACAATGAGTTTACGTTATTCGCCGAAGCCGACTGTCACCGCGCCGTTCGGATTAGTTCCCGGCGGCGGTTGCGAAGTGACGATTCACGGCGACCGCGTGCGCGCTTCGGCTGAGACTTACATCGGGTTGGTGGAAGTCGGCGTCGGCGTGATTCCGGCGGGCGGCGGCACGAAAGAGATGACGATGCGCGCGCTCGACTCGATTCCGAAGGGCGTGGAAGACGCCGATCCATTTCCGTTCATTAAACGCGCGTTTGAAACGATGGCGCTCGCCAAAGTAGCAACTTCGGCAGAGGAAGCGCGCACGCTCGGTTTCCTGCGCGACGAAGATTCTATTTCGATGAACGGAGACCGATTGATCGCCGATGCAAAGCGCGACGTGCTCGCCTTAGCCAGCGCCGGATACGTCGAACCGCGGCCGCGCACGGACATCCCCGCGCTCGGTCTTTCTGCTCTTTCAACCCTGCGGCTCGGCATTCACCAAATGCTGCGCGGCGGCTTCATCTCAGAGTACGACGCGAAGATCGGAGACAAACTTGCGCGCATCGTCACGGGCGGCGATCTCAATCACACGACGCGCGTCTCCGAACAATACTTGCTCGACCTTGAGCGCGAAGCTTTTCTTTCTTTGTGCGGCGAACGCAAAACGCAAGAGCGCATGGCGCACATGCTGAAGACGGGCAAGCCGTTGAGAAATTAACGTAGGGGCAGAGGCTCACTCCCTGCCCGTGTTTTATGTTGGTGCAAGCGGGCAGGGACAAGCTGCCCCTACAATTGCCTACAAGATGAAAAGAACTTTCTACGTTTTCTGGCTGCTCGCTGTATTCGCCGTTCTTCCTACGGCGGCGCAAACGCCTCAACGCACTCCCGTGCGCACGGCGAAGAAACCTTTTCAGTTGACGTGGCTGGGGCACGCCGCGTTTGAGATCGTCTCCGCGGGCGGGACGCGCATACTGATCGATCCGTTCATCAAAGATAATCCGTCAACGCCCGCCGCTTTCAAGAATCTCGCGCGTTATCGCCCGGATGCGATCCTCGTTTCACATTCGCATAACGATCACGCGGGCGACGCGATTGAGATTGCCAGAACGAGCGGCGCGGTTGTCATCGGCGCGAGTGAGTTTTTAGCGGCGCGCGGCGTGCCTGAAAAACAACGGCGCGGCGGCAACGTCGGCGGCACGTTCACGGTTGGTGATGTGACAATTCATCTTGTTCCGGCCGTTCATTCAAGCGAGCCGTCGGGTCGCCCGTTCGGTTTCGTGTTGACGTTTACGGACGGGCGTTCGCTTTATCACACGGGCGACACATGGATTTTTTCAGACATGAGTTTGATCGAAGAGCTTTATCACCCGGATTTAATTCTGCTCTGTGCAGGCGGCGGCCCCTTCACGCAAGACGCGCAGACGGCCGCGCTCGCAATTGAGAAGTATTTCGATCCTGAAACGATCATCCCGATGCACTACGGCACGTTTCCGCAGCTTGCGAAAGAAGAGGACGTGCGCTTTGCTTTCGGCGACGACAAGCGTTTGCAGTTTATGAAGCCGGGCGAGACGAAACCTTTTTAGTTGATTTTGTTTCACGTTTGTAAAAGGAATAAAGAGATGAGAGACGCCGTAATTGTTTCATCAGTCCGCACCGCCGTCGGGCGCGCGCCGAAGGG
>JACCYN010000111.1 GCA_013696465.1 Pyrinomonadaceae bacterium | reverse complement strand
GCCGAAGAACGCGACGATCAAAGACGGCACGGTGGTATAGGGAAGGTATGAACGTAGGACGATGAACAGAAAAGAAGTTAGGGGTCAGGATACAGAAGTCAGAATGGAAACAGAAATTGATTTTATTTTGACTTCTGTCTCCCTCTTCTTCATCGTTCCGCGTTCTGGCTTATCGCGTTCCAGATGAACGGAAACGTGCCCCACGTCTGCCCGCGATGTTGCGGGCGAAAACCGAAGAGGACGACGCGCCCGCGCCCCATCGTAACTTCGACGAGCGCGGCTTTGCCTTTGATGCGATCTTCGCCGAGCAGCCAGCCGGAGCGCAGCACGTCGCGGTCGCTGTAGTTTGCAAGCACGCGGGCACGCGGCTCGCCGCCGGGCACTTCAAAAGCCGCGCTGTTGATGAAGTATGCGTCTGTGTCGAACCTCATGCCGCGCGCAATCGGGTGCGCCGTGTCAACTTTAATGCGCAGGATCGATCCCGGACAGTAAAACTCGGATGACTTCAAACCTTCAAGCACATTTCTCACCGGCAGATTGAAACGCTTGATCGCCAACTCGGTTGATGCATCGAAGCAAAGCAGCGTGCCGCCCGCTTCGACAAAGCGGCGCAGGTTTTCCGCGCCCGCCTCAGTGATGCCGCCCGTGTATTCAGCCGGATAGCTGCCCGCCGCGCGCCCCTCGACGATCTCTCTCATGCGCATCGAAGGCAAAACGATCACGTCGTATTTCGCGCGCAAATCTCCGGCGCGCATATCCTTGTCGAGCAGCGATTGGTAGGGGACGTTGAAAGTGTCGAACGTCCAGCGCGTCCAGCCTTCATCCATTGAATTCGTCCAACTCTTGTAGAGTCCGATCCGTGTGTTGTTCTTGATCGGATTCGAGATCGGCGAACGGGTGCCGCGCGCTTCGGAGAGACTAAGATCGCGGCGCGCTTCAGCTTCGTCACGCACGAGCGCGAGCTTTCTTTCGGTTGCCGTTTCCCGAATTTTTAATGCAGGCACAACTTCGATTCCCATCTGCATCGGTAGTGTCCACCCGGCGACATCATACGGGCGTTCGGCCTCGCCGCCCGCCGTGCGGCGGTTCGGATAAACCTGACGCTCGAACAACGCCTGCACGTTCGCTTTGTAAGGTTGCGCGAGGAAAACGACGTAGCTGCCCGCCGGAGCTTCGCGCGTAACGGGATTGTTGGTGCCATGAATTTCACGCCCGCCGCGCTCAAAGCTAAAACTCTCGGATGACGTGTAATGAAATTCTCGTTCGAGGCGGTGAACTTCGATGCCTTGTGCGATTAACAATCCTATTATTCTCGCCGACGCTTCATCGCGCCCCTGTCCAGCGGGAATAAGATAAGCGACGGGTTCATTCGGGTAAGAACTTTTAACCGCGCGCGATCCGAGTTCGTAGAAGTTGCGAAGATAATCCGCGCGATACTTCGCCGCCATCGAGAGAATCGAACGCGAAGCGATCAGCTCGATGTTCATGATGTGGCGCGCTCTCCATTCGCCGCCCGGCCACGGATCGGGAAAGTTGGTTGCGCGCACGAGCGCGCCCGCAGGCATCCCACGCGTGACGGAGCGCGCGAGTTGTTCGGGCGTGACTTTGACGGGCGACATTAAGCGCGCGCTGGCGGCTTCGGAGAGAATTCCGATTGAGTTGTGATAATAGGGCGCAGTGCGAAAGCCGCCGTGCCACCATGTATCATACATCGCGTTAGTGACGACGCCCTCTTGTCCGGCGGCTTGCAGGTCGGCCGCAACTTTGTGTCCGATGAGTCCGACTTGACGGAGCAGCACGGGCGCGATGCGCGGGTTCGGCGGATCGTAGAAGGGCGGGATGAAGAAGCGCGACCCGAAAGAACCTTGTTGATGCACGTCATAGACGATTTGCGGAAACCATTCTTTCCAGAAGAGGCGCGTCACGAGTTGCGTCTCTTTGAGGTTGAGCATAAACCAGTCGCGGTTGTTGTCGTGTCCCGCGTAATGATGATAAAGCACGGGCGGCTCCGTGCCTTCGTGCGGAGTGTTAAGAGTTTTGCGATACCAGTCGGCGATGATGTCAACGCCATCGGGGTTGGCGGATGGGATGAGAATCAGGATCGTGTTCTGTAGAATCTCGCGCGTGTCGGCGTCTTGCGCGCTGGCTAATTCGTAAGCGAGTTGCATTGACATCTGCGAGGCGACGATCTCCGTCGAGTGAATGGAACACGAAATGGAGACGACAGTGCGCCCGTCGCGGATGAGTTGATCGCGCTCTGATTCGTTGCGAATTGTGCGCGGATCGGCGAGGCGGCGCGCGATCTCTTTATACTTGGGGAGATTGCGTATATTCTCTTCGGCGCTGATGTAGGCGACGATGAAGGGGCGACCGAGTGTTGTTTGTCCGAGCGTCTCTAGCTGCACGCGGTCGCTCGCGGCGTCGAGTCGCCGGAAGTAATCGCTGATCTGCTTCCAATCGGCGATGGTACGGTCGTCGCCGGGCGTAAAACCTAAAACGTCGCGCGGCGAGGGTGGCGCGACGATCGCCAACGACGGCGGATTTGTGTTCGCCAAGCTTTGCGCGCGGGCGGCGGACGGAAGAAGCGAGCAGTTGAGGAGCAGGGCGAAAACCACAGAAGTGAGCGCGGCACGATGACGAAACATTCTCTTAACCCTTCTGGCGAAACTCTGTCAGGTGAAACTTACGAACAGGCGATCACGGGCGAGTCTAGCACAACGAAAATTGTAACTCATGCCACGCTCGCCGGACGTTTGCACTACTGGTGGTCGCTCTCGGTTGCCGCGATGCTGCTACTCATATTTGGCCCGGTTGTGATCCCCGTCGCGTGGCTCTTCCGACGCCCGCACTGGGTTTACCCGTATGGACGCTTCGGGGCGCGCAATTGGTTGCGCTTGAGCGGCATGAAAGTCGTGGTGCGTGGGCTGGAGCGCCTCGACCCGAAAAAAACTTACATCTTCATCTCAAACCATCGCTCGTATCTCGACACCGCGACGCTCTTTTACCACACGGGGCGACGCATCGGCATTCTCGCCAAGAAAGAGTTGTTGAAAGTGCCGATTCTCGGCCACGGCATGGGTTACGTGAACATCATGGCGATTGATCGCACGAACCGCGAAAGCGCGCTCAGGACGGTGAAGGCGGCGACGGACCGCATACGTTCAGGGCGCTCGTTCGGCGTGTTTGCCGAAGGCACGCGCGCGCGTCCGGGTGAATTGTTGCCGTTCAAGAAGGGGGCATTTTATATGGCGCGTGATGCGGGCGTGGGCGTAGTTCCCGTGGCGATGAAGAACACCGACAGATTGATGGGCAAAGGCACGGGCGTGTCACGACCGGGAACAATCGAGATGGTGTTGCTTGAGCCGATTGAGACAATAGGACTTACAAGCGATGAAGACATCAAGAAGGTCATTCAAACGGTGCGGACGCGCATTGCAGAAGAACTAGGGATGCAGTAAGAAAGAAAAAGGGCGTAAGCGCGGGATGCACGCTTATGCCCCTTTGATGATTGATTCCGCTTCGACGGTTACGGCTTCGGACGCGGCGGAGTGGTCGGAGATGGCGACGGGGTTGGCGTCGGCTCAGGATCGTCGTCGAAGATGACGGTGGCACGTCCGCGACCTTGTTTATAATCGCTGTAGCGAACTTGCATCCGAACACGAACTACCTGCCCACTTTTGAAAATCAAGCTGTCGTCAGCATATGTGTAAGTAGGAAACCAATACTTTCCATCGATCTGTTCGCGGTAAGTGTCGAAAATAGGAAATCGTTGCTGCCCCTCCGGCACTCCTTTACCGCGCACCTTAACAATCTGTAAATCGCGGTCGTCAACCCAAATGCGTCCCTGAAAAAAACGCTCGCTTACTTTTTTCGGCAAAACCTTCGGCGCAACATCAAAAACGTAGAGGTCAAGCTCGTCAATGCGTTCTTTCCCAACGTAAGTAAAATTGTATTGATCGATCTTCGATGCTTCAAGCGCGAAGGGTTGGACGCCGCTCAGGTCTTCTAAATCTTCAGGAGTAATAGAAATTTCTGTCAAAGTGGACATCGGAAAGAATGTGATCTTCTCGTAACGTTCTCCCCGATCACCAAAGATAAACTGCGAGACGCGGTGATATTCGCCCGAAATCTGCCCGCCCCTGCCAATGGTCTGCACAACCGCATCGCGCTTGAAACCGTACTGAATAAGCGCTTTACGGAACTCCGTCTCTTTCGCCGAAAACGTGCGAATAATACGGTTGATCTCAGCTTGCGGAAGCGTACCCGAAGGCGGCGCGCTTTGTTGAGCAATTGAAACAGTGGCGGAAGAGAATGTGAGCCAGCAGAGAAGTGTTACGGAAAAAAACGACAAGTACTGACGGTTCATATCTTCGTCTCGCTTTATAAATTAAGAGTTGCGACGCGATCTCTTTGCGATTCTGGGAGAGTTGAATCGCGCGATTCTTTCAGATGCACGCGTGCATTGCCGTGTTGCCCGAACGAGACACAGGCTATGGTTTAGCTTGCGAACAAACCAAAGTTTTACCCTACAAACTCAACCGCGACTTTGCGCGGTATGATGCCGCGCTCGAACCCAACGCCAAGCAACCGCTGCACTCCTTCGCGTCCGCGCTCTGTGTAGTCGAGCGTCAAATCGTTGACCCACATGCGGACGAAGCGATCCGCCAATTCCGGCTGCATGTCGCGCGCAAACTGCATTGCATAAGAAAGCGCGTCCTGCCGATGGTCGAGCGAATAGCGAATGCTGGCGTGTAGGAAATGCGAAACGCGCCGCATCAGTTCATCGCCAAGATCGCGCCGGATAGCGTTGCCGCCCATCGGCAACGGCAAACCCGTCTCCGCGTGCCACCACTCGCCGAGGTCGAGAACTTTGTACAGCCCTAAACTTTCGTAGAAAAGCTGCCCTTCATGAATCAATAATCCGGCGTCGCACTTTCCGGCTTGCACCACGTCAATGATTTTGTCAAACGGCACGACTTCATAAGCGAACTGTGAGTTGAAGATTCGCAACGCCAGAAATGCGCTCGTCAATGTTCCCGGCACGGCGATCTTCAGGTCAGAGATTCTGTCGGGAGCAAGCTTCTCGCGCGCCACGACGATTGGGCCGTAGTTGTCGCCGATGCTCGCGCCGTGCGGGAGTAGGGCATATTTGTCGGCGATGTAGGCGTAAGCGTGAAAGCTGATCGCCGTCACGTCGTAAACGCCCTGCATCGCTTTCTCGTTCAAAGTCTGGATGTCTTCAAGCACGTGCTCGAAGCGCAGATCGCCCGTGTCGAGCTTGTTCGTCGCCAAGGCGTAAAACATAAACGCATCGTCCGAATCGGGCGAATGCGCAACGGTGATAGTGCGTGTGTCTATAACAGTTGACATAATTTAGATGATGAATGCGCCGGAGATAAATTTGAATGTAACTCTTAAAGCCGTGTGCATAATCAAGCGGTCATTGTTTCATGGACGGGGTTGTAAAGCGTGTCGCGCTCAATCGCCTCCAGTCCGGCTTCTTCAATGAGATTGACGATCTCGACTTTCGTCATCTTCACTTCATGGTTGGCTTCGACCGAGTAGCTTTCTGACAACTCGCCGCCTTCGGTGATCGTGCCGTCTAAGTCATTCGCGCCGTAGTGTAGGGCGACTTGCGCGAGGCTTTTGCCGAGCATCACCCAGTAGGCTTTGATGTGCGCGAAGTTGTCGAGCATAAGGCGCGAGACGGAGATTGTTTTGAGGGAATCAATGCCGGAGGGGCCGGGAAGGTGGGGGAGCGCCGTGCCTTCCGGGTGAAACGCGAGCGGGATGAAACATTGAAAGCCGCCGCTCTCGTCTTGCTGTTCGCGCAGACGAACAAGGTGGTCAACGCGGTCTTCGATTGTTTCGATGTGACCGTAGAGCATCGTCGCGTTCGTTTTGATTCCGGCGCGGTGAACCTTACCGGCAAGCTCAAGCCAGCGCGCCGCATCGCATTTGTGCGTGCAGAGCAGCGAGCGCGTCGGTTCGGCAAAAATCTCCGCGCCGCCGCCGGGACACGAATCCATTCCGGCGCTCTTCAACTCTTCGATCACTTCCGCATCCGTGAGTTTGTAGAAGCGCGCGAAGTGATCGAGTTCGACCATCGTGAAGACTTTGAGATGAAGTTGCGGGTGGGCGGACTTCAAGGTTGAAAGCAGATCGGTGTAATACTGAAACGGCAGCTTCGTATTTAACCCGCCGACGATGTGAAGCTCGGTCGCGCCTTCGTTGACGGCTTCGGTCGCAATGCGCAGCGCGTCACTGATGTTGTGCGTGTAGGCATCGGCGGCGCGCGGTGTGCGGTAGAAGTTGCAGAACTTGCAATCAACGTAGCAGACGTTCGTCGGGTTGAAATGACGGTTGACGTTGAAGTAGGTGCGGCGGCCGTGCAAGCGACGGCGCACGGTGTCAGCGAGCTTGGCGAGCGCCGCCAAGTCGTCTGTGGCAAAGAGCGCGAGTCCATCCTCAAACGAGAGGCGTTCTTGTCTGTCAATTTTCTGAAAAATTTGATTTAGTTTCGGATCGTGTGAAAAGTTCATCGTTGTTTTAATTTGTGGCGACAGACGGAGCTAAGAAGGCGGCGCCGCCGAAAGTGATAAAAAGTATCACGCTGACAAAAGCGTTCGTCGTGAAAAAGGCCGCGTTCAAGCGGCTCAGATCGTTTGCGCGCACGAGGCTGTGTTGATAGACAAGCAACGCCCCCGTCGCCACCACCCCTGCCAGCGCGAGCGCGCCGAGCTGCACGTTGAAATAGAGCGCAACGAGCGCGAGAAACGCCGACGCATGAAGCAGGCGCGCGATCCACAGTGCCCGACGGACGCCGACGCGCGCCGGAACAGAGTGCAAGCCCGCTTCAACGTCAAAATCATAATCCTGACAAGCATAAAGGACATCGAATCCGGCCGTCCACAGCAGCACGACGAGCGAGAGAAGAAGCGGAACGAAACCGTCAATCCCCCCGCGTACGGCAATCCACGCGCCCGTCGGGGCAATCGCCAGACACCAGCCGAGCGCGATGTGCGAAAGCGAACTGAAACGCTTCATGTAAGAGTAGAGCAGAAGACTTAAGAGCGCGACGGGCGCGAGCAAAAGCGTCAAACGATTGAGCATCGCGGTGGCGAGGAAAAAGAGCAGGGCGGAAAAAAGGGTAAACGCCCACGCGAAGCGAACGGAGAGCGTGCCTGCGGGAAGCGCGCGACCCTTCGTGCGCGGATTGTGCGCGTCAAATTCTCTGTCCACAATGCGATTAAACGCCATCGCGGTGGAGCGCGCGCCGACCATCGCAACTGTTATCCAGACAATCTGCCACAGCGAAGGCAGCCCACGCGCCGCCAACACCGCGCCTAAAAAAGCGAACGGCAGCGCGAACAGCGTGTGCTCGATTTTAATCATTTCGAGCGTCGTGCGAATGTCGCCCGTTAATTCCGTCATCCCGGTGAAAATTTAGAAATGTTAATCCGCTTCTCTCACATCAGTAAACACACAAAGCGAACCATACATTATCATTCGTCATGCGTTTAGATGCAAAGTCAGTGCCGATAGTAGGAAGCTGTGATAAAGCGATTTTGCGGGGAAAGTATTTTGCAAACTGCGAGCGGCGCGCCCGCTTCTTTGCGTTGTGTAACGCCGCGGTTGAGATGCTCGCTTTCAGGGAGTTATCTTCAACCGCTTGTTCGGGCGGCGACGCAGGAATATTTGGGAGACGCGACGACTAAGGTGCTATCCACTTTTGTACTTACCTGTAATTCGGAACGTTAAGTCCTAAAACAATGTTTCTTCTGCCTACCCATACGCCTTCACGCTTTGTCAGGCGAAGAATGCCTGAGCCGCCACGATTTTCGAGCTTGGCGCGCTCCTGCCGTGTTAAAAGCGAATCGTCGTCGAACAAAAAATCTTCGATATAATACTCGTTCTTGTCGGGTTCTTTCACGGACGGATGGATGTGCGCCGGGATAACATCATTTGGATATGGCGCAGGCTTAACGGTCGTGAACTTGTACTCGCCCCGCTCGTTAGTCTTGAGCCACCCGCGCAAATGCCCGTGTATGCGGGTAAGTCCGGTCGTGTTTGGGGCGGGTGTATAGCGCCCGGTCACATCTGTCTGCCACAGGTAGATAATAACGCCGGACGCAGGCGTTCTTCCGTTAGGGCGATAAACGATGCCGCTGATTTCCAGTTTTTCGCCCGGCTCGGAAGCGGAAGCGATGACTGTTTGCCAATTCAATTCCTGCGGCATCCCCTCATACATACCTTCGCAACCATCGCACCCGCCTCCGACGATGCCCGCCGACGTTCGTTGCCGTTGATTAGTTTGCGCTTGGCAAGAACTGTTCGCGGCAATCAACGAAGACAGCGCAACGACGAAGAAGGGCGCACGTTCGATGAATTGCCTACGACTTTCATCTCGAAGTAGTTCGTTGTTCATATCAACTCTTGTTAAATCTAATGGTGGTAGCCGCCCAACGCTTATTCTGTGTTTGGAACTTCTTGCTCTGCGCCCGTCCAACGCGATTTTTGCGAATGCGGAACGCCGAATTGATCGAGTATGCGAAAGACGAGGTGATCAATCATGTCGTTGATCGTCTGCGGGCGATGATAGAAGGCGGGGCTGGCGGGAAGGATGCGCGCTCCGGCGT
>JACCYN010000305.1 GCA_013696465.1 Pyrinomonadaceae bacterium | reverse complement strand
AAACCACGCGCTCGCGTCGCGCGCGATCACTTTCGCCGGAATCGTTTCGTAACCGCTCGACTCCCGAAAGTTTAAGAGATTCTTCAGCCGCTCGTTCTCGATTTGCGCTGCTTGCCCGTCGCGCGCGCGCGTTTCGGCTTCGGCGAGGCGCGTTTTCAATTCTCCGTTTTCCACGGCCGCCTGCCGGAAATTAGCGAGGTTTCGGAAGAATCCGACACCTGCGCCGCCCACCGACGACGAGACTTGTTCAAATGGCGCGACGACGGTTTGCGCCCACACGCGGATCATGCGCTGTTTCGTCGCTTCATCGCGCGCGTCAACCGACATGAGAACGAGATTGAGCACGAGCAGCGCGGCGAGCCAGAAAGGGGCGCGCTGCTGCGTCTCTTTTTGTGAGCGTTTGACGACCACGACCGGCCATTTTCTCCCGGCGACGAGACGGCGGCAGAACTTAACTTTACGCGCCCGCCGTCATCGTGTTTTCCCACCTCACGCGCTTCAGAAGCGTGAAGTCCGATAGCATCTTGCCCGCGCCGAGCACAACCGAAGAGAGCGGGTCTTCCGAAACCGACACGGGCAAACCTGTCTCAATCGCCAATCGTCGGTCGAGATTTTTCAACAGCGCCCCGCCGCCCGTCAGTACGATACCGCGCTCAACGATGTCGGCGGAGAGTTCCGGCGGCGTCCGCTCCAGCGCGACGCGCACGGCGTTGACGATAGTTGAAACGGAATCGGCGAGGGCTTCGCGGATTTCCGTATCCGTAATCGAAATGGTTTTTGGGATGCCCTCGATCAGATTGCGCCCGCGCACTTCCATCTGGAGCGATTCATCAAGGGGAAAGGCCGAGCCGAGTTCGATCTTAATCGCTTCGGCGGTGCGCTCGCCGATCAGAAGATTGTATTTACGTTTGATGAACTGCGTGATCGCTTCGTCCATCTCGTTTCCGGCGACGCGCACGGCGCGCGAATAGACGATGCCGGAAAGAGAAATAACGGCGATGTCGGTGGTGCCGCCGCCCACGTCAACGATCATGTTGCCGTGCGGTTCTGTAATCGGAAGCCCTGCGCCAATCGCCGCCGCCATCGCTTCTTCGACAAGATAAACTTCTGAAGCGCGCGCGCGATACGCCGAATCCTCGACGGCGCGGCGCTCGACCTGAGTGATCTCACTCGGTATTCCGATGACAATGCGTGGGCTAACCCACTTCTTGCCGTTGTGCGCCTTCTGGATGAAGTGCTGGAGCATCCGCTCGGTGACCTCGAAGTTGGCGATCACGCCGTCTTTCATCGGGCGGATGGCGACGATGTTTCCGGGCGTTCGACCCAACATCTCTTTGGCGTCTTTGCCAACGGCCTCAACGCCGTTCGTCACTTTGTTGATGGCGACGATGGAAGGCTCAGAGACGACGATGCCGCGACCCTTCGCGTAGACGAGCGTGTTGGCCGTGCCCAAGTCAATTGCCAAGTCGTTCGAGAAAAGGCTGAAGAAGGATTTGAATGCCATTCGGTTTACGTTTCTTTTTGGAGGCTTAGATTCTCACTGCGAGATTTAGGATAACTCCTGCCGCGCGCCGCTTGAGCAAGTTAATCAAATAACTCTCCCGTGCAAGCTGCGCACGCGCCGCAACTCGGACGGGAACGAACTTGTAAGCATACACCGAAGCCAAGCCTTAATCATAGCGAGGAAATAATTTTTTCATTCTTCGACGCGGCCGAAGTCGAAGCCGCCACGCGCACGCAGTTTTTTCCGGCCGCCTTTGCTTCATACATTGCCGCGTCCGCCCCGGCGATCAACTGTTGTGGCGATGCGCCGTGATCGGGAAAGGACGCCACGCCGAAGCTCGCCGTGAGAGGTAAACGGAGTCCGCGTCCGCCCGTGAAAAGGATACGACCGAGGTTCGAGCGCACGCGCTCGGCGACGCGCACGGCTTGTTCGGCGGCCGTCTCAGGCAGCACGACGATGAATTCGTCGCCGCCGTAGCGCGCCACCACGTCCGCGTCGCGCACGGAATCCAAGATGATCCCTGCCATCCTCACAAGGACGTGCGAGCCGACAAGGTGACCGTGCACGTCGTTGACCTTTTTGAAGTTGTCAATGTCGAGAAAGATCGCGGCGACGCACCCGCCGTAGCGGCGCGTACGCTTCAACTCATTCGTCAGGAATTGTCGGAGGTAGCGTCCGTTGTGTAGCTGCGTGAGGTCGTCAATGAGCGAGAGGCGTTCGGCTTCGGCGATGCGGACGGAGTTGGCGAGCGCGGCGGCGAGCGGCGCGGCGAGGGCTTCAACGAGTCGCGCCTCCGCTTCCGAAAACGCGGATTCGCCTTCGCGCACACCTTCGAGCACGCCGCTTTGTTTGCCGTTACAGGAGAGCGGAACGGCGAGAGTGCAAGATTCTTCTTCGCTTAATAACACTGTCTCGTTCGCCGCCGCCGCCCGACGCGCGGCCGTGTGAGCGACGACGCGGCTGGTGGCGTCCGTCTGGGCGAGGAGCGCGCGCCACCAAATGTTTTCTGGCACGTCTACTTGCGGCGCGCCCGAAGTCGAGTTGCGCGCGGCGATGGGCTGCAAAGAAATCTCCTCGTTTCCTTCCGCGCCGGAGCGGGTCGTTAAGTAGATCGCCCAACGGTCGGCAGGCGCAAGCGGCGCGAGCGCGGCGAGCGCGGTTGCGGCGGCTGTCTGTTGATCGGCGGCGAAGTGGAGTGAAGCGGCAAACTCAAATGCTCGGCGCAACCCCTCGCCGTCAATGTTCGGCGGCAACGACCGAAGGGACGAAGGCTCAAGCTTCGCGTTCTTCGTCGAGCGCGTCGCATCTTTTCTCGTCGTCACGGGATGTTCGGCGAAGTTGCGCAGCAGGCGAACGAGTTGCTCCGGCTCCGAGGCGACGTGGCGAAAGCCGAAACTCTTAAGCGCGGCTTCGTGTAAACCCGACTGCGATTCGTCCGGCACGTTCTTCAGCGACTCAAGTTCGTCGTTCGGGTTAAAAGCGATCACCGGCGCGTCGGAATTGAGTTTGCGTGCCTGTCGGATTTTCTCTTCGATGCCGTAACGATTTTCTCCTCGCCCGATCTCGACGATCACGGCGAGCACAAACGCATCCGGGGTTTCATCTCGCTCAAATGCCGAATCGAAAACGAAGGGGCGCGCCCCGCCTTCGCGCAGCAACGCCAGCAAAGCATCGGACTGCTTCGTTCCCGGTTCGCGGAGGATAATAACGGAGCGCTGATTCATGGAATGCGGTGGCGGTAATCGGGCGATGTATTTTTTGACGAATTAAGCTTTGCGCAACGGCAGACGGTACTGACTTTTGTTTCCCTGCGCGTCTTCGGCTTCAACGGTGATCTCGTTCGAGTTTGGCGGAGCGTTAATCTGTAGTTGGAACGAGCCGTCGCTGGTGGCGATCACCTCGCGGTCGCCAATGCGAACGCTGTTACCCGCCCCGGCGCGCCCGCGCACAAGGTAGATGCTGCCCGCGACATACTCGGCGGCGAGTTCTGCGATTGGCACTTGCTCGCCCGTGCCACCGGCGGCGACGATGAACTTCTGCGGCTCGCTCCACTCGCTCAGTTGTCCGGAAGAGGCGATGGCGCGCACGTGCCAGAAGTAAACGCTCGGACGCAGATCGCCAATCTGAAATTCAGTTGCGCCCAATTGATCGCGTTCGACGACTTTACCCGCCTGCACAAAGAACGGCGAAGTCGCCACTTCGACGCGGTAGTGCGCGGGCGCGCCGGAGACGGGGCGTTGCCAGCGCAAGCGCGCTGCGCCTGCGCCGTTCGCTCCGACGGCAATCTTCTCCAGATTACGCGGTGCGACTGCGACCGGCGCGCCCAGCAACCGTTCACGATTGCCGATGCCTCCCTGCTGATTGACGGCGATGTATTCGCCCGCGCGCAGGGTGGTTCGCTCGCCCCCACGCGTCGCCGTCTCTATCGCGCCGCCCGTGACGCGAATCTCTTCCGTGTTGTTGTCGTTGACTCCGATGCTCGCGCCCGTCTCGGCCGTCAACTTGCTTTCCGTCAGTCGGGTTTCGACAACGTTTGACGTGCCCTCCGATTGCGCTTCGGTGCGCACGTTGATCTGACCGCGATCAACGTGGACGCGCACGTTCGTGCGCCGCCCGTCGTCGGTCGTCGTATTGTCGCGGATTTGGATCACGCTGTTCGGGCGCACAAAGTAGGTTGAGCCGTCAACAAAAAGTATGCGCGCGCGGCCGTCGGCCTGCGTCTGCACCACGTCGCCGGGATTAAGCGGCGTGTCGCTGCGCGCTGCGACGGTCTCGCGCGTTGCGGCGCGCACCACCCTCACCTCGCCCTCCAGCGAGATGAAGCGCGCACCCGCCACCTCGTCGCTGTTCGTCTTCGCGCCGCCGAACGGATTACCGTAAGCTCGGACGTAAAGCGCTACTGCACCCGCAAGCGCCGCTACCACGCCTAAGGCGACAAGAAGGTAGATACTGCGCTTCGATACTACCCACCATTCGAGATCAAAGCGGTTCTGTTTTGTGCTCATCGAAAAGGAAAGCTGACTTTTGGAAGACTCGGAAACGACGCGCGTTAAGAACAGGTTAGCTTAAACACCGGACGCGCGAATTTGCGGGGAGCGGCGCCGCACGCGCCGGTAAAGATATGAGAACACCGAACTAGTCGGCAGTCGGGCTGCCGACTGCTAAAGTAACACAGGCGGGCGCAGGCTTTCAAGAACCACTTTTTTAATCAAAGAATTGTTTCTGAATCGGAGGATCAAGCTGAAGGCTGCTACTGCCCTTTGTTCCGTTGTAGAATGAAGGAAGTGAAAAGCGCGTGGCGAATCGAACGGGCGAAATACTTTCTGTCAATTCTCGGCATGGCTTTGACAATCGTCGTGCTGCTTCTTTTGCGCGGGCATCTTAACCAAACGACAATCGCTTTCGCGTTGCTGCTCGTCGTGCTCTTTACCGCGATCTTGCGCGGCAGCCGTCCGGCTCTCGTCAACGCCGCGCTCGGCGCGCTTTTTTTCAATTTCTTTTTTCTGCCGCCTTACAACACGCTCGCCATCCACGATCCGCAGAATTGGGTGGCGCTCGCCGCCTTCCTAATCACCGCCGTCACCGTCGGCTGGCTTTCTTCCGCCGCGAAGCTTCGGGCTGAAGAAGCCGAGGCCGGACAAATCGAGATCAAGCGTCTCTACGAAGAACTGCGATCATCGTTTCAACTCGCCAGCCGCGCCGAAGCGTTGCGTCAAAGCGAACGTTTGAAGTCGGCGCTCTTGGACGCAGTGACGCACGACATACGCACGCCCTTAACATCGATCAAAGCCTCCGTGACGACGCTGCTCGATGAAGAAGCGAAAGACGAACGCGCGGAAACTTCCATCGCGCTCGATGCCGCGATGCGGCGCGAGATGCTCGAAGTTATTAACGAGGAAAGCGATCGTCTTAACCGTTTCGTCGAAGGCTTGATTGAGCTTGCGCGCATCGAGGCGGGCGAACTGCAATTGCGGCGGCGGTGGAGCGCGGTTGATGAGATCGTCGCGGCGGCGCTCCTGCGCGCCGGGACGCTCGTCCGCCGACACAGAGTAGTGGTTGACTTAGAGAAGGATTTACCGTTGGTGCGCGTTGACTCGCGCGCTGTCAGCGAAGTCGTCTACACGCTCGTTGATAACGCGGCGAAGTATTCTCCCGCAAGCACAAACATTCGCATCACGGCTTGTCTGACGAACGACGCGCAGCAGGTGACAGCCTCCGTCGAAGACGAAGGGCGCGGCGTCCCGCCCGATTTGCGCGAACGAATCTTCGATAAGTTTTTCCGGGCGACGCGCGACGGAGACGCGGGGGGCGACGACCGCGAGCCGTCGGGCACAGGAATGGGATTGGCGATTGCGAAAGGCATCGTCGAAGCGCACGACGGGCGGATTTGGAGCCGCGACGCGACGGAGCACGGGCGCGGCGCGCGTTTTGAGTTTACGCTGCCGATTGGCGATGATGATGAAGAATCCCTAACGGAGCGACAGCCCGCCCATATCGCGCCGCTCGAAGAGAAGATTACTTGAGATGAACCGGAAGCCGCGCATACTCATTGTTGACGACGAACCGCAGATCGCGCGCGTGTTGCGCACGGGACTCGCGGCGCGCGGTTATGAGACGAGGGTCGCGGCCGACGGCGAGTCGGGGATGGAAACCTATCAAGATTGGCATCCCGACCTCGTCGTTACCGACTTGGCGATGCCGAACATGAGCGGTTTGGAGTTGTGCCGACGGCTGCGCACCGTCTCGCAGATTCCGATTATCGTGCTCTCCGTCAGAGGTGATGAGCGCACGAAAGTCGAAGCTCTTGATGCGGGAGCCGACGATTATGTGACGAAGCCATTCGGCATTGACGAACTGCTGGCGCGCATCCGCGCGGCGTTGCGTCGCACGGCGGCGAGTGAAGAACCGATGACTCCAGCCGCCCTCGCTGAAGGTGATTTCCGAATTGATCTCGATTCGCGCCGCGTCATCGTGCGGGAGGAAGAAATCCGCCTCACACCGAAAGAATATGACTTGCTTGTTTACTTTCTGCGCCACGCCGGGAAAGTTCTGACACAGCGCACGCTGCTTGCCGCCGTGTGGGGCGGCGACTACACGGAACAGACCGAATACCTGAGAGTTTTTGTCGGCAACTTACGCAAAAAGATCGAACCCGATCCTTCCACTCCGCGCTACATACTCACCGAGCCGTGGGTCGGCTACCGCTTCAATCCCGGCGAATGAGGCCGTCCCGTTTCATTCTCTTTCATCTTTACGAAGTTTTTATAAACCCTTTACGCCATCTTTATCCCGTCCGTCGTAGTATCCATTCATTGACAATTCACACAAATTCCGAAATACGGCAAGAGTAAAAAACACGGTATAGTAAAAAGGCACGATACAATAATTCAGTTTGAAGGAAGCGAGTGACATGAAAGCAGTAGCCGTCTTTCCGGCGACGAAAGAAGTCAAGCTGGTCGAGCGTCAAGCGCCTCGAATCTCGTCGCCGACCGAAGTCAAATTGCGAATGCTCGAAGTCGGCGTGTGTGGGACTGACAAAGAGATTTGTCAATTCGACTACGGCACGCCGCCCGCAGGTTCCGAGTATCTTGTCATCGGTCACGAGTCGCTCGCCGAAGTCGTCGAGACGGGCGCAGAAGTGTTGCGCGTGAGGACGGGCGATTTGGTCGTGACGAGTGTGCGCCGTCCGTGTTCGCACGCAAACTGTACGGCGTGCCGCATGGGTCGGCAAGACTTCTGCTTCACCGGCGACTACACCGAGCGCGGCATCAAGGAGCAACACGGCTACATGACCGAGTTCGTCGTTGACGATGAAAAGTATATGAACGTCGTGCCCGCGTCCTTGCGCGAAATCGGCGTGCTGGTCGAGCCGTTGACAATTGCGGAGAAAGCTTTAACGCAAGTTTGGCAGGTGCAGCAACGCCTGCCGTGGGCGTGTCCGCCGCTTGAAAATCTGCAGATGGAGACGCCCGCCGGTGAAAGTGCGACGGGCGCGCGCCAGAGTCAGACGGATGCGAATCCGGGTCGCTGCCACAGTGCGGTCGTGCTCGGCGCAGGCCCTGTGGGCTTGCTCGGCGCGATGGCGCTCGTTGCCGCCGGGTTCTCGACGCACGTTTATTCAAGAGAAGCGGAAGGAAGCGAGAAGGCGAAGATCGTCCATTCCTTCGGCGCGAACTACGTTTCAGCCGAGACGCAGACCGTCGCTCAACTCGCCGAAGAAGTCGGCGGCATTGACCTTGTTTACGAAGCGGTCGGAGCAAGCGCTCTCGCCTTCGAGATGATCAAAGTCTTGGGGACAAACGGCGTGTTCGTCTTCACAGGCGTGCCCGGACGCAAAGCTCCCACCCCGGTGGACACGGATTTTCTGATGCGCAACCTCGTGCTGCGTAACCAAGTCGTCTTCGGCACGGTCAACGCGGGGCGCGATGCATTTGAAGCGGCGATACGCGACCTCGCAATTTTCGCCAAACGATTTCCGCGCGCCGTCGAGTCGCTTATCACCGCGCGCGTGCCCATCGAAGAGCACCGCGATCTGCTGCTCGGCAGAGCGGGCGGGATCAAGAACGTCATCAAGCTCGGCTAATTCTCGACGAAGGTTTCGACGGTTGATGAGTAAAACATTTGACCGAGTGAACGCGGAAAGAGCGCGTCTTGCCGAAGACGGGGCGCGCGAGAAGAATTGGAAGCGGTGGGGGCCTTACCTCGCCGAACGTCAGTGGGGCACCGTCCGCGAAGATTACTCGGCAGACGGCTCGTGTTGGGATCACTTCCCGCATGACCACGCGCGTTCGCGTGCGTATCGGTGGGGCGAAGACGGACTCTTAGGCATCACCGACCGCCAATGCCGTCTCTGCTTTGCGCTCGCGCTCTGGAACGAACGCGACCCCGTTCTCAAAGAACGTCTATTTGGACTTACGAACCCCGAAGGCAACCACGGCGAGGACGTGAAGGAGTGCTACTTCTACCTCGATTCCACTCCGACGCACTCATACATGCGCGCCCTCTACAAGTATCCGCAGAGCGAGTTTCCTTACGCGCAGCTTGTCGAAGAGAATCGGCGGCGCGGAAAAGGGAAGCGCGAGTTTGAACTGGAAGATACGGGCGTCTTCGACCGAGACGCTTACTTCGACATTTTCGCTGAATATGCGAATCGCACGCCGAACGACATTCTGATTCGTCTCACCATCGCTAATCGCGGTGACGAAGAAGCGAGTTTGCATTTGCTGCCCGTCCTCTGGTTTCGCAACACGTGGGACTGGGGACAGGAGGGCAGAAGCTACTGGTCGAAGCCGCGCATCACAAAAGAAGACGCGCGCACGCTCATCGCAGAACACGCCACCTTGGGGCGCTTCCGCTTCTGCCTCGAACCTGCGAAAGAGGAAACGCCGCTACTTTTCACCGAGAACGAAACCAACGTCGAGCGACTCTACGGGGCGGAGAACCGGACGCCTTACGTCAAGGACGCTTTCCACGAGTATGTCGTTCGCGGACGCAAGGAGAAGGTCAACACGGAAACGGGGACGAAAGCCGCCGCGCATTACCAATTGCGCGTCGGGGCGAAATCCGAAACTACTTTACGCTTTCGATTGTTCGCGGAAGACGAGTCGCCCGCGCAATTCTTCGGTGCTGAATTCGACGAGACGTTCGCCGCGCGAAAAAGTGAAGCGGATGAGTTTTATGACGATCTCGCCGCGCCCGTGATGTCCGATATGACTCACGCAACCGATGAGCTTAACGCAACAAGAGCGGTTGAAGCCGAGCGGCGCGTTGTGCGTCAGGCTTACGCGGGGCTGCTCTACTCAAAACAGTTTTATCACTACGTCGTGCGCGATTGGGCGAAGGGCGACCCGGCGCAACCCGCACCGCCCGCCGGTCATGCAAATCGAAACGCGGATTGGGCGCACTTGGAGACGCGCGATATCGTCTCGATGCCTGACAAGTGGGAATATCCTTGGTTCGCCGCGTGGGACTTGGCATTTCACACCCTGCCTTTGGCTGAAGTTGATCCTGAGTTTGCGAAGAATCAACTCATCCTTCTTTTACGCGAATGGTACATGCACCCGAACGGTCAACTGCCCGCCTATGAATTCAACTTCTCCGATGCCAATCCGCCGGTTCATGCGTGGGCGGCGTGGCGCGTCTATAAAATCGCCGAGCGCGCGAGCGGCGTGCGCGACCGCTTATTCTTGGAGCGCGTGTTTCAGAAACTTCTTTTGAATTTTACGTGGTGGGTCAACCGGAAAGACGTGGAAGGCAATCACATTTTCGCGGGCGGCTTTCTAGGCTTAGACAATATCGGCGTTTTCGACCGCTCGCAAGCTCTACCTTCCGGCGCGTCGCTCGACCAAGCCGACGGCACGGCGTGGATGGCTTTCTACTGCGGCACGATGCTCACCATCGCGCTTGAACTCGCGCGCGGGGACGAGGCTTACGAAGATGTGGCGTCGAAGTTCTTCGAGCACTTCATCCATATCACGGACGCGATTAACTCGCTCGGCGGGTCGGGGCTGTGGGACGAGAAGGACGGTTTTTACTACGACCGGATGGTAGCCGAAGGCAGGGAGACGCGGCTGCGCGTGCGTTCCCTAGTCGGTCTCGTCCCGCTCTTAGCCGTCGAGATTCTCGAAGCGGACATGATTGACGGCTTGCCCGGCTTCACGAAGCGTATGCGCTGGCTGCTGGAAAACCGCGCCGACCTCGCGCGCTACACCTCTTACATGGAGGCGGGCAGTGAGGGCGCGCACGGCGAGCCGGAGAATCAACGCCGCCACTCGCATCGTCTGCTGGCGATCCCCAGCCGCGAACGACTTCAGCGCGTGCTCGGCTACGTGCTTGACGAAAACGAATTTCTTTCGCCCTACGGCATTCGCTCCTTGTCGCGCGTACACCGCGAACAGCCGTTCACGCTGAAGGCTTTTGATGTCACCGAGCGGCGCGTTGAATACACGCCCGGCGAATCCGACACCGGACTCTTCGGCGGCAACTCGAACTGGCGCGGCCCCGTCTGGTTTCCCGTAAATTACTTGCTGGTTGAAGCCCTCGAACGCTACGGTCATTTTTATGGCGACGGTTTCCGCGTCGAATGCCCGACGGGTTCGGGCAAATTGATGAACCTCACCGAAGTCGCGCAGGAGATCGAGTCGCGGCTCGCGCGTATCTTTCTGCCGGATGAAAACAATAGATGCGCGTGGCAGGGCGAAGACCACCGTTACGCCGCAGACCCGCACTGGTGCGACCTCACGCTCTTTCATGAATACTTCCACGGCGATACGGGAAGAGGCTTGGGCGCGAGTCATCAGACCGGCTGGACGGCGCTCGTCGCACGTTTGATCGAAGACCGCTGGCGCGAACGAACCAAAGAGCAGTCGCGCGAAGGTGCGGCCGCGCCGACAAAGCGAGCTGAACAGGAGTGATCGCTTTAGCATCCGCCCCACAGTTTTAGGATTCGCGCGCCGCACGCTCGATGAAGTTAAAACCATTATCTATCTCGTGAAAAAAACTTATGGACGTTAGACAAACCCTTGACACAAATCTAAACCCGACGCAGGAACATGATCACGCGCACGCGCCCGTCGCGCCGACCGGCAGCCGCCTCGCCATACTTTCGCTCGCCGCGCTCGGCGTCGTTTACGGTGACATCGGGACTTCGCCGCTGTAAAAGGACAAGAGGGAATTGCCGCAGCTTAGAGTCAAGAACAAGAAGCTCAGGCAGAGAAACGGCGCGGGTTGAAGTTACACTCTCTTCGGAAGTTTGAAGTCGCACTTTAATTGAACGGAAATATTATCACACGATGCCTAACCTTCTGCTCGGACCGCTGCTGCGCTACGTCGGCGAAACAGAAGCGACCATTTGGGTTGAGACCGACCACGCCTGCGAAGTCGAAGCGCTCGGTCACAGCTCACGCACCTTCCATGTCGAGGGACACCACTACGCCGTCGTCCACGTCACGAACCTTGAGCGCGGGCGAACGTACCCGTACACAATCAAGCTCGACGGCGCGGTTGCGTACCCGGAGCCGAACTCCGAATTTCCGCCGAGCGTGATTCGCACCATCGATCCGCACCAGCCGATCAAGCTCGTCTTCGGCTCGTGCCGCGTCACGCTGCCGCACGAGCCGCCCTACACCTTAACGAAAGATGAGGACGCGCGCGGGCGCGAAGCCGACGCGCTCTATGCGCTCGCTCATCGGATGCTGCGCCACTCGCCGGAAGATTACCCGCACGCGCTGTTGCTGCTCGGCGACCAAATATATGCCGACGAGGTTTCGCCGGGCACAAAGGAATTTATCCGTTCACGGCGCAACACAGACGAGCCGCCCGGCGCGGACGGAGTCGCCGACTTTGAAGAGTACACGCATCTATACTGGGATGCGTGGAGCGACCCGGTGCTGCGTTGGATGCTGTCAACGATCTCGACCCTGATGATCTTCGACGACCACGACGTGCGCGACGATTGGAATACTTCGCACGCTTGGGTTGAAGAGATGCGCGCCAAGCCGTGGTGGAACGAACGAATCGTCGGCGGCTTCATGTCCTACTGGATTTACCAGCACCTCGGCAATCTCTCACCAAGGGAACATGCCGAAGACAAGTTGTTCAAAGGGGTCAGAGAAGCGGCGGATGCGGGAAGTGTCTTGCGCGAGTTCGCGTTTCAATCGGATCGTGAACCGGCAAGAAATCGTTGGAGTTTCTACCGCGACTTCGGCGGCACGCGATTGGTGATGATTGACGCTCGCGCGGGGCGTGTCTTAAACGGCAGGCGCGCGATGGTTGACGATGAAGAATGGCAGTGGATCGAGCGTCATGCCACCGGCGACTTCGACCATCTGTTGCTCGCCTCCTCCGTGCCGTTTCTGCTGGCTCCCGCGATGCACTACTTCGAGGCGTGGAATGAGCGCGTCTGCGACGGCGCGTGGGGCAAAGTGGCGGCGAAGCTCGGCGAGCGACTCCGGCAAGCCGCCGACCTCGAACACTGGGCGGCGTTTGCAGATTCGTTCCATAAGATCACCGGACTGCTCCGCGCTGTCGGCACGGGCGAGCGCGGGCAATCGCCTGCTTCAATCGTCCTCCTCTCCGGCGACGTGCATCACGCTTACATTGCGGAGGTTGCATTCAAATCAAATCAGGGGGCAAATCAAGCGGCGCAGAGCCGCGTTTACCAAGCGGTGTGCTCGCCTTTTCGTAATCCGTTGAGCGCGAATGAGCGGCGGGCGATTCGCGCGGGCTGGGGAAAATCGGCGGCGATGATCGCACAAAAGATGGCGCGCGCCGCCGGAGTGAAGGAGCCGGACATCAGTTGGCGACTCGTGCATACGGAGCCATGGTTCGACAACCAGATTGCCGCGCTTGAACTACACCACCGCGAAGCCCGCTTTCGTATCGAGAAGACGGTTCCAAGTGATTCGCTAGAGCCACGTCTTGACACCGTCCTTGAACATCAAATCTCTTAGAA
>JACCYN010000296.1 GCA_013696465.1 Pyrinomonadaceae bacterium | reverse complement strand
CGTATTGCCCGCCATCGGTTATTCGTTCGTTCGGCAACGGGAGGCTCAATCCGGCGGCTGTTTGATTACTGGTCAAAAGCGATTTAGGCATAAGTTTTACCAGTGCCAGAGATACATTAAATAATTTGTGAGTAGATATTCGGCAAGAGCCAATATTGGTGAGATTCGGAAAATAAACTTGGCCCATTCCGCCCGCGCCGAGCGGCGCGCGAATCTCATAACGGCCGATACTTGTGTCGAAGGGGAAGGACATAGAGTTAGGCGAGGTAGCTGTGAAATAACGACGCGACTTTTATAGGTCGCAAAGAGAAGACGAGACGCTTAGTTTGTTGTCAGACGCGAAAGAGATGAAGCCGACGTGCGGCCTCCCCCTGAGTTCATTGCCGCTCGCATTGACGAACACGACAACTTACTTATGACACGAATACATTCACCCTGTGCCAAGCGTTGTTCATGTAGCCTTTGAAATTCCAGATCGCGCGCGCGTCTTCCGGCTGCGTATTCGTCGCAGAGTCCCACGCCCGCGCGACGATCTGCCCTTCGCCCGCCATGAGATCGATCTCCGCCTCCCAGAAACGCCACACCCAACGTGAGGAATCGTCCGCGTCGAATTTCGCTTCCGTCCACGTCTGACCGTTGTCGCCCGACACATCTACCCGCTCGACGCCGCGACCGCCGCCCGCCATCGCGTAGCCTTGCACCGTACACTTCCCCGTCCGCACCGTCTCGCCTTCCTGCGGCCGACAAATCGCGCTGTTGACGGAAACTTCGCCGAGCATCAGGCCTTCGTTCCAATCAACCGTCTGTGCCGAGACGCCGGGCGGAAACAGTTTGTAGGCGTGCGCCTGAAAATAGTTTTCGGAAGGCTCGCTTTTCACTTTAATCTCACCAAGCCATTTGACGCTTCGCGCGCCGATGTAGCCGGGCACAATCGCCCGCAACGGCGCGCCGTGAACGGGCGCGAGCGCCGCGCCGTTCATCTCGAAAGCAAGCAGAACTTCCGCGCTCAGACCCTTCTCTAAAGGGATCGAGCCGCCAAAGCCGAAGCGCGCGCCTTTCCGCTCAACGTCATCCAATCCGATAAATTCTACATGCCGCGCATCGGTTGTCATTCCGGCAAACTCTAAAACGTCGCAGAGCGAAACGCCCGTCCACGAAGCGTTGCCGATGGCCTGCGCGCCCCACGAAACTTCGCCGCCGATCTCCTTGACCGCCATCAGACCGTCGCGGCGGTTGCCCGCGCATTGCAACGTCGCCGTCACGGTGCGCGACGAAAATCTTTCGCGTAGCTCGGCGAGCGAGATTTGAAGTTCACGATTACTCAAGCCGCTGATCTTAAGTTGATAAGAATCAGCATCAATCTCCGGGACGGAAGCGTGATTGCGCACGTAGAAAAGTTCGGGCGGCGTCACAATCGAAAGGCGCAAAAGACGGGGCGGCGGTTCGGCGTTAAAAGGCTCGGCTTCGCGCACGATGAAGTGCGGGTGTTTGTCGAAAGATTTGGCAGTCTCGTTTTCCATTTTTGTGCAACCTCGCTATTGTCCTAAAAGTTAAAAGCATCTAAAATCTTCCGACGAAAACAGAAAGCTGAAAAAGCACGCGCCGCGTAAATTTGTCGTCAACCGTTTCGTCACACTTCAAACCATCGGCGAAAGTTAAATACTTTGGAGGAAGCATTACAATGTACTTCAAACAAATCTACCTCGGCTGCCTCGCGCACGCTTCATACATTATCGGCTCTGAGGGCGAAGCGGCGATTGTTGATCCGCAGCGCGATGTCGAGCAGTATCTCGATGAATGCCAAGCGCAAAACTTAAAAATCAAATATATCATTGAGACGCATCTGCACCGAGATTTCGTGAGCGGCCATTGCGAACTCGCCCGCCGCACGGGAGCGAAAATAGTTTATAGCCACAAAGCCAACGCCGAGTTTCCACACCGAAAAGTAACAGAAGGAGATGAGATCGCCATTGGCAGCGTCACTGTTCGCGTGATCGAAACGCCGGGACACACGCCCGAAAGCGTGTCGCTCTTGGTCTTTGACCGCGAAGCGCCCGCCGATCCGCCGAAAGTTTTAACGGGCGACACGCTCTTCGTCGGCGATGTCGGACGCCCAGACCTCGCGGGTGCGCAAGGCTACACGGCGGCGGAAGCAGCCCTTTCACTCTACGATAGTTTACACAAAAAACTTCTCACGCTCGACGATCACACGGAAGTGTATCCGGCACACGGCGCGGGTTCGGCTTGCGGGCGCAACATCTCGAAAGAAACTTCTTCAACCATCGGCGAACAACGCCGCACAAACTACGCTTTGCGCCCAATGTCGAAAGAAGAATTTGTGCGACTTACGACAACCGATCTGCCGGAGATTCCCGCCTACTTTCCTTTCAGCGCCGAAGCCAACCGCACCGGCGCAAGCGCGCTCGACGAACTGCCGCGCCCCGCGCGTGTTTCTCCCGCCGAAGTTGCTCGCTTCCAGCGCGAAGGCGTCGTCGTTTTAGACGTGCGCACGGCGGCTGATTTTGGCGCGGGTCATGTACCCGGCTCGATCAACGTCGGACTCGGCGGGCAGTTTGCGACGTGGGCGGGAAGCTTGATCGCCACGGATGCACCCGTTGTTCTCGTGGCCGACGACGAACGCGAGGTGGACGAGGCCGTGATGCGTTTGGCGCGCGTCGGGCTGGAGAACGCGCGCGGATTTTTAGGGGGCGGAATTGAAGCGTGGAAAGATGCGGGATTTACAGTCACCGTTCTGCCGCAAATATCCGTTGACGAATTGCACGAAAGAATTGAAAGTGAAGACGTTGATTGGCAGATCGTTGATGTGCGTCGTCCGGGCGAATACGCAGGTGGGCACGTCCCCGGCGGTCGCAGTTTTCCGCTCTCCAACATTAAAGGCGCATTCTTAGATGGACTCGATCCTGAGCGTCCCGTGGCGGTCGTCTGCGCAGGCGGCTATCGTTCGAGCGCGGCGGCGAGCATTCTCGAAGCACGCGGCTTCCGCAAACTCCTCAACGTAACAGGCGGCACGACCGCTTACGTGAACGCGGGTTACAAAGTTGAATGATTTTGCTGACGCGGGCGCGCCCGGCGTCTGTGTAATTCACCGAAGCTTAAAGTAATTTTGTACCACGTGACGGATTGGTATTTCGCCAAGCGTGGATTGAATTAGAGTAGAGTCTATAATGAGTTCGTAGAAGTTTCTGAAGCCTTCATATTGGAGGAGATGCTGCCATCACGGGCTGGGGATACGTCGGACTGATCGTCTTCGCAACCTTTCACGGCTACGCGGCGGCGTGGATCGCGGTGCGGATGCTTTTTCGCCCGCGTTATCCCGTAAAGATTTTTGGTCTTACCGTGTGGCCGCAAGGCATGATTCCGCGCCACCGCCAGCGCCTCGCCGAAACTATCGGCCGCGCCGTCGGCACCGAACTCGTCTCGCAGGAAACCGTCGTCAACGCGCTTTTCGAGACTGATTTTTTCCGCCGCAAAGTCGAAACCTTCGTTGGCGTTTACACTGCCGAACTGCTCGATAAACCTTATCCCTCATTCATCGAAGCTTTGCCGACGGCTGCGCGCGCGCCCGTCCTCGATGCGATCTCGGCGCTGCAACTGCGCGTCGGCGAACACATCGCGGGCGTGCTCAAAAGCGAGGAAACGAATGAAGCCGTCAACCGTTTTATTGATCGCCGTGTTGACGAAATACTCGCGCGCCGCTTAAATGACGCGGTGACGCAAGAGAGTTTCGATCAAGCGATCTCTTTCGTCGAAACTCGCTTTCACTCCATCGTCACCGAGCCGAACTTCAACCGTAAGGTGCGCGATTTCGTCGGCGCGCGCCTCGACGAACTTGCGACGAGCCGCGCCACGCTCGCTGAAGTTTTCACACCCGACACAATTCAGATCGTCAAAGATCGCATTGACCGTGAAGTGCCGCCCATCGTCGCGCAGTTGGCCGAAATCGCCACGAACCCCAGAACGCGCACGCAGATCGGCGCTTTGATCAAACGCGAGGTGGACGATTATTACGGTCAGCTTTCGTTCTTCAAAAAAATCTTCGTCTCGCGTGATCGCATCCACACGGAAGTTGACGAAATGGTGAACAACACCTTGCCCCGCCGCGTGGAAGAATTCTTGCATGGCGAAGCCTTCGAGCAGGAGGCGGAAGCCTTCCTCAATTCAACGATTGACAACGTGCTCGCCCGCCCCATCAACGAACTCGTCGGGCAGATCGCGCCCGACAAGCTGGAGATGATCAAAGATCAAGTTGCGGAGCGCATCATCGCCATTGCGCGCAGCCCCGAACTCGCCAGAACCGTTTCCGCTTACGCCTCGGACGCCGTTCACCGCGTGCGTCCGCACACGATTCGCGCCCTGCTTGAGCACGCGCAGCCCGACTCGGCCGAACGCCTCAAAAGTTTTCTTTCGCGCTCTCTGCTCGGCGTGATCATGCGCGAAGAGACGGCGCGCATGATCAACCTGATCTTGAGCGCACAGATCGAACGACTGCTCGTCGCCCCCATCGGACGCATCTCCGATCACCTCCCCGAAGGCTCGGTGGAAAAAGCGAGCCGCGCGCTCACCGAACGCATCACGTCGGCTGCGCG
>JACCYN010000073.1 GCA_013696465.1 Pyrinomonadaceae bacterium | reverse complement strand
CCGTAGGCGTGTTCGATCACGTTGGCGCACGCTTCATCCACGGCCAACTCCAGCTTGGCGATGTCTGCGCTCTCAAGCCCGGCTTGCGTCCCGATGTTGCCGACGATCTCGCGGATCATCGCCAGATTCTCGGTCGAGGAGGGGACTTGCAGCGTAAACTTTCTCTCAATGGCGGTCATCCCGGTTAGCCCTCCCTCGTCGGCGTGCTGGCGAAGCGTTGCACCGCGTCATCCACGTCCGGGCACAGATCGTAAACGGACTCGAAGCCGAGCATCTCAAAAACCTGCCGCACCTTCGGCGTCAACCCGCATATCTTGATGTCGCCATCCTGCTCGCGCACCTCCTCGATGAACCCCATGAAGACGCCGAGACCGGCCGAAGATATGTAAGTCAGCTTTTCGCAATCAACGATGATGAGCGTGCGTCCCGCGTCAATCTCCGACTGGATCGCGCTCTCAAACTCAGGGGCGGTGTGCGCGTCGAGAAATCCTTCGACGCTGATCACGGAAAGACCGTTATTTGTTGATGTCTGTAAGGCGAACGGGTTGGGCATAATGAGAGACTCTCCTTAACCACGCGGTTCAATCGAAAAATCGCGCTGCACTAACGACCCGGTGTCGCTTCGGGCGCGGTGAATAAACTCTCGAAGTAAAAATTAGAAACCGAAGTTAAACGATTAATGCAAATCATCTCAAACTGCGCGAACGGATGTTGTTAATCACACGCCAGTATAAGCTTATCCTAGCATTGACCTTATTGTTTTGTCATAGAAGAAAAATCGCCGACTCCGTTTAGAGAGCAGAGACGGAAGCCGAGTCGTTTAAACTAAGAAGCGAGGTTCAGCTTGAACTTACCAATTTCCCTTAAATCCGTTACGATAACGCCTCTCGTAGTTTTGAATGTCTGCTGTAAAAGATGAGTGCATTAAGAGTTTCTAACAAAACCGGGTGATCTAGGGGGCAAGGACAAGTCCTCTGCCCGTGATCCATTTGACGCAGCGCGGGCAGAGGACTTGCCCTGCCCCTACAATCCTGCGTACATCCGTTTGGCGACTTTGAGCGATCAGCGCGTTCATGAGAATTCTGCACATACTTGACACGCTTAATCGTGGCGGCGCTGAAATGCTCCTCCTCGATGTGTGTCGCAACGCGCGGGCGAATAATTTGGATTTGACGTTTGTGGCGACGGGCGGTGGCGAGATGGAAGCTGAATTTCGCAATTCGGAAGCGAACTTCATCCGTTTGCAGCGCGAAGCGCCGGTGGATGCGCGACTCGTCAGGCAACTTCGCCACATCATCAAGGAGCGCGGAATTCAAATCGTCCACAGCCACCAAGCGGTCGAAGCCCTTCACGCTTACCTCGCCGCCATCGGATTGAACACGAAACAGGTAATGAGTTTTCACGGCTCTGAAGTCGATCTTAAAAACCGCCTCGCCCTTAAATTCCTCGTTCCGCGTATGCACGCCAACATCGCCGTCAGCCGAGGACAGTTGCGCTGGCTCGAACGGGAAACTAAGTTTGATACTAAGACGAATTTCGATGTTGTCTACAACGGCGTTGATGCGAAGAGGTTGCGACCCGCGAAAGCTAGGCTGCGGGATGAACTCGGATTGAGCAGCGACAATGTGCTGCTCGGCATGATTGGAAACTTTTATCGCAGCGCGGCTAAGGATCAACTAACGGTTTGCAGGGCGCTGCCGAAAGTGTTCGACTCCGCGCCGCACGCGCATTTCGCGTTCGTCGGCGAATGTTTGGAGAGCGCGCCCGGCGTGTATCAAGAGTGTGTGGATTATTGCCAGCAGCACAAGATCGCAGAGCACGTTCACTTCGTCGGCAAACGCGCAGACATCTCAGAGGTGTTAAGCTCGCTCGATGTTTTCGTTTTCTCGTCGCTCCGCGATACGTTCGGGATCGCCGTCGTGGAAGCGATGATGATGAATTTGCCGACCGTCGTCTCCGACATCGAACCGTTGTTGGAAGTGTCTGCAAACGGCGACTGCGCGGCAGTGTTTCGCGCAAGAGATTCGGACGATCTGGGACGAAAACTTGGAATGCTGATTGACGATCCTTGCTATCGCAGGAATCTTAGCAACAAGGGAAAACAGAGAGCGATGGAGCGCTTCAGCATTGAAGCGCATCTTGCAAGTTTAACCGGCATCTATCGCACACTTCTCGGCACAACCGCGACGGAAACATCCGGCGAACTTCAACAAGCGTCCGTCGCATTTACCCGGCACGGAGCTGAAGGCGATTAGTTAGCAGCGCCGTCCGCTTTCGCTCCGGCGTTAAGCAATCGCCGATCAATTGTCTGCAAAACTTTATCGCGCTTTTGTCCCGTCTTGCCGAGCCGTTCAAGCGCCGTTAGTATCTTCTCCTCTACCACCTGCGGAGTGAAAGTTTCCCCGATGTGCCGGTAGCCATTGTCGGCGAGACGCTGCCACAACTCCCGGTCGGTGTATGCTTGACAGACTGCGTTGATGAAATCTTCCGGCTCGTCCGCGATCAAAGCTTCATGGTTGTGTCTTAATCCCATTCCTTCAGCGCCAATCGCGGTCGTCACAACGGGCAGCCCGTAGGAGATGGCTTGCCCGATCTTTCCCTTCATCCCGCCGCCGTAACGCAAGGGCGAAACGAAAACGCGGCACGAACCGAATAGAGGAGCGACATCCGGCACGTAGCCCAGCACCACAACGTCTTCGGAATTGTATTTTGTGATCTCTTCAGGCATGTTGCTGCCGACGAGATAGAATTTTACGTTTGGGATGCGCTCCTTCACACGTGGGAAAACGTCTTCGATAAAAAAATGAACGGCGTCCTTGTTAGGGCGGTGATTGAAGTTGCCAATGAAGAGCAATCCCTCACGATCATCAAAACTTTCGCCTCGCCCGTGGAGAGCGTGTATGGTAGGAATGATCTCGAAGCTTGCTTCCGGCGCTTCCCGCTCTAAAACATTCTTGTCATCAGAAGTGACGCACCACACCTGATCGCTCGTGCGCGCCGACTGCGTTTCCTGCTTTTTGAGGAGCATTGCTTCTTCCGCGTATTTTTCGTCGCCCGTCAATTTGTATTCGCGCTCAAGCCGTAAGAAATGCACGTCCACCGTGTCGAAAATGATCTTGATGTTGCGGTCGAGTTTACGGATCGTCGGAAGCAAAGCGTCGGCGACCGCCGCGCGGCTGAGAATTGCGGCGTAAACGTCTCCTTCTTTAATCAAACGCTTGTAGTCAGCTATTTCAGCAACTTCGATTCCGTCTTTGCCCAAAAGCTTTTCATACTTCGGGGCGTTTGAGGAGTAAAGCGGAATGAAGACGGGTTGCCAACGCTGCACAAGGCTCTTCAGGATCAGTTGCATCCGAAGGCTACCCGCATCCTTGTCGGGGCTTAACATATCGCTGTCGAAAACGAGGATGCGCGGCCCGCGCCGACGGTTGGCGACGACGCTTGCATTGTCCGGGTCGTTCTCAAGATGCTCATGCCGCAACGTCTCTTTCCACTTTTCGACAAACTTATGGCGGTTGATCTCTTGATAACGCTTGAAGCCCGCGGTGATATCCGTCCCGGCCGTAATTCCCTCGTAGTGGATGACGCGCGACATCGGTTGATACACGACCTTGAAGCCGAGCGAGCGAATCCCGAAGCAGAGATCGGTGTCTTCGTAGTAGGCGGGCGCATAACGCGCGTCGAAGCCGCCTAAGCGATGAAATAAATCTTTCCTGACGAGAAGCGACGAAGCCGAACAGTAATCAACTTCTCTCCTGTAATTGAATTTGCGATCTTCCGGGTCTTGCCTGTGACCGTAATTAAACGCCGTGCCGTCAATCCAGACGCCGCCGCCCGCTTCCTGCAAACGCCCGTCCGGGTAGACGAGCATTGAACCGACCGCCCCGATGGAATCATCATCTTCGATTGTTTCTAAAAGATGATTTAACCAACCGGGCTGCACGACCGTATCGTTGTTGAGGAAGACAAGGTAGCGGCCGCGCGCGGCGTTTGCTCCTTGATTGCAGGCTTGGACGAAACCGGAGTTGTGAGCGTTATTAATCGTGCGGACGAAGCTTCCTAAGTGCGCGAGCACGCGCGCCGTTTCATCTTCGGAAGCGTTGTTGACGACGATGATTTCGTGCTCGTTGAAATCCACCTCCGCCATCAGCGAACGGATGCATTGCAGCGTGTACTCAACTTTGTTGAAAACGGGAATAATGACCGAAGCGCGCGTGCCTCCGGCCGGATGAGTTGCAGAATCTTGCTTCTTCGAGATCGCGTCCATTAAAAACAGGAAATCGCCGACGCTCAAAGTCTGCGAATCTTCACTATCGGGAAGCTGCTCCGGCTCAACGTCGGGAAGCTGCTTCGGCGTCGTCGCCTCTGTCTGGAGTGGCAAGTTTATGTCCCACGGCCACGCGCGTTTCAAATCCAAGCCGTTGCTCACGGCAATGTTCAATGCGTCGCCGACGAAGTGGACGATCCACCCGACAACGCCGACGGTTATGCGTCGCGTAAATTTTCTTATCGAAAAAGGTAATTTATCCCGGAGGCGTTTTTTCATGCCGAGTTTCTCGTAGTTGCTCCAAACAACTTGTATGTTGCAGAAGGATTTAGGCTTTAAACAAATTTGCCGACGTTTGAAATTCTGTTATTGCGCCTTACCATCTCTCTTCATTCACTGGGTTTGTTTTATTCGCTCCGGCGCGATTCTTCCTTCGATCCATTGTGATAGCATTATGCAAGTAAAAACCGTTAGTGCGGTTGCGGTCGCAGCCATGAACCGTGCGCCTTGATAAAAATAGAACGTAAAAAAAACGAGATTCGCACCCGCAGTCCAGAACGTAAAGGCTGATGCGCGCTCGCGGCGGTGCCGCCAAATATATATGACACCAGGCAGCGTAAGAAAAGGCGGTGCGAATATCCAGAAAACTCCGAGCAGCACTAAAGGGTAAAAAACAATACTCGGCAACGCCGCTTGCGCGCCTCCGATTCCGCACGGACAAACCCACTGTACGAACGCGCCGTTGAGCACATCGGTGACGATCCAAGGCCCGTCACGTGGCGAAAGCGCAGTGACGGCATTTGACCACTCGAAGTTTACGACGTTTGGAAGCCAATGGCTGTAGCCGGTTTTGAAGGGGCTGCCGAAGTTCATCCAATTGTACAGGCCGAGCGCGGCAAGAGGCGGCGCGGCAAACAGCGTCATCCATAATCGGTAGATCATCGGCAGCACAATAAGCAACCCGACGAAATTGATTATCATCGGCAACCGCACGGCGACCAGCGCGCCCGCTAGTAAGCCGAGCACCGCCGCGCGCCACCGCGAGAGATGGCGCAGTAACGGAATGGAAAGCACCACGAGGCTCGCCGCAAAAGCATCCGAAAGAACGAGCGATCCGGACGCCCGCGCGAACGGCGAAACGCCAATCAGCATTGCCACCAGCGTTGCCGCAATGGGGCCGCCGAACATCCACGCTGCCGTCACGGCCGCCAACACATAAAAGACAGCAAAAAACTTCGCTCCCGTTTGAACATTCGACGGATAATCTCCGAATGCAGCGAATGGCGCGAGCGCGAGTGAGAAGCCGGGAGGGTAACGCGGCGGACGACGTTCGTTGTGATAGATGTAAGTGGCATAGCCGTTACCCGTCGCTAATTGCCGTGCGGCGTCGGCGTACTCGTGTGAATCAGGAAACGGCTGATCTTTGAGAGGTCGCGGCTTAACGGAAAGAACTGAAAATAGAGCGAGAAGGATTGAGAGTAACGCGATGATAAAATACAGGCGACGGCTCATCGGTTCGCTAATTTTTTGGGATGCGTAACAAACTGCCGCAAGAAGCAGCAGAACAAACCCGAACATCGCAAGGTTAATCGCATCTCGTCGCTCCAATCGAGGCAGAAAAAGCGATTGGGAATTGAGCGTTTCGCTGTTTCCCGTGACCGTGATTGCGGCGAGCAGCGTTCGGGGTTCGCTCATCGAGTAAAGACGAAACTCGTAAATTCCTTTGTTGCCGATCCACGTCGCATCTGAAGACCCTTCCGAACCGCGCGCAAAAATCCGCTCCTCGTATCCCTTTTCAAGCACATACACTTCGCCCGTAGAGCCGTCGCCTGTATTCCAACTAATCGTCGTCTTGCCTGATCCAGCCGCAGCCGGAACAGGATTCGGCGATGCCGCAAGAATTACGACATCTTGGGATGGCGAAGAGTTCTCGTTAAGAATAGGTGTCGCGCCCCACGAGGAAGCGCAGCCCGCATGAAGCATCGCTACTAAAAGAAGAAACCCGTTTGTTGCAATCACCGACATTGCTCGACGTGCGACAAAGGCGACGTTCTGTAATGAAGCTATGCTCATACACGCCTTGAAGTCAGTAAGTGTTAAAGCCAGTTGCCGTGTTTAGGGATATACCGCTCTGGCAACGTCTCGTAAAAACAGTTGGCGTTCCTGCTCACAACATTGAAGCGGATGATATGTATGAGCGCGGCGACGCCGTCCTTCCATGTGATCTTTTTGCCTTCAATATAACTGCGCGGAGAATATGAAATAGGCAATTCCATGACGCGCAATTTGAGGCGCGCGATCTTCGCGGTAACTTCAGGCTCGAAGCCGAAGCGGTTGGATTCGAGTTTGATATTCTTAATCACATCGGCGCGAAAAAACTTGTAACAAGTTTCCATGTCGCTCAGGTACAGCCCGCTCAGGATGTTGCTGAACATAGTGAGCGTTCGGTTCGCAAGGTAATGAAACGTTCGGTGAACCTGATAATTCGTCTTCTTATACCGCGAGCCGTAAACAACATCTGCCCTGCCTTCCAAAAGCGGAACGAGAAGCTTCGGAACGTCTTCCGGGTCGTACTCGAAATCCGCATCTTGAATAGCGATAAAATCCCCGGTGGCGCGTTCGATCCCAACGCGAATAGCCGCGCCTTTTCCCTGATTGCGAGGTTGGTCGGCAAAAACGAGCTTTGATGCGAAGTGAAAATTCTTGATCACTTCCGTCGAGCAATCAGTAGAACAATCATTGACGATCACGAGTTCTTTCGGCATGGGTAACTCTAACTTGTCGATGATGGAGAGGAACTGCTCCAGATGCTCGGCTTCATTGTAGACGGGGATGATTAAGCTCACCATTTGATTCGTCAAGAGAATATCAACCTCGATTGCGATGTGCGTGCTAGTGGGATGGTGCAGCCAAAGTTTCCAGAGTCAGCATGATTCTATAAGCGGTTTGGTGGCAAGAAGCGCAACTGGCTATGATGCTCTTACAAACATTGGCAATGACCAATCCACATCCCAG
>JACCYN010000234.1 GCA_013696465.1 Pyrinomonadaceae bacterium | reverse complement strand
TCGCGGCGCGCATCGCCGACGAGCAAGGACTGAGCGAGAGCGGTTTCCGATCCGTCATCAATACGGGCGCGGGCGTCGGGCAATCCGTGTTTCACATTCACGTGCATGTGCTCGGCGGGCGCAGCTTTAGTTGGCCGCCCGGTTAAGTTTGATCGTGATTTAATCGGTCGTAAACGTGCGGTGGAGAAAAGAATTTAAGAGACAACGAGAAACGCTTCAGTATGCAAGCAGAGTTTTGGGTACAAGTTTGAGGATTAATAGACGAAGAACGGGCGCTCGTAACTTTTGCTATGAGCGCCCGTTCAGTGTGAAGACTTATTGCTGCGCGGCGGCTTGCGTGACGCCGCTGCCGACGACGATTGATTGGCTATCGCCTGACATGGTGATGCTGCGCAGTTCTCGCGTGTCGCCTTGTATGGTTGTGCTAATCCGCGTTTCAAGCGCCTTGCGGTCGCGCTTCTCCCAGCGCGCAGTTGTGGTGGCGACAGTCTTCTTATTGACGTGAATGTTCAACACGCCGGTCGCGTCATCGAAAGTCACCTTATAAGTTCCCTTCTTCACCATCGTGCCGTTGACCATCGTGTCTTGGGGAAAAGTCACTCGTTCAGATGTCACCTTTGCCGCTGCGATAACGCTTGTCAGCGCGCATAACACCAGAGCTGCGATTATGTTGTTTGCAAATTTTTTCATCATCTACTCCTTTTCAAGCCACTAGCTAGGGGATTTAACTTCCCTTTTACGAGGAAGATTGTGGAGGTGATGTTAGAGGGCGATAAAGAAGGTGAGAAGGAAAATGTGACCAGAGGACTTGATTGTGGGATAGCTTGTTGAGCTGGTGATTTAGCGTTTCTCTGTCTGAAGAAGTTTTGCACGAGAAACTGAGCGCGCAAGAGAACGTTTGGGCAGTCGATGCGGCAAAAATAAAAAGGCGGCAGCGTCCTCGCTACGCTGCTGCCCTCTTCGTTCACATCGCTTCCACATCGGGGGAAGTTTATCAAAGGGGGATTATTAAGCTGCGATTGCACAGTTTGAAGGCGAAAGCAGTAATCTTACTTCGCCGCTACAATCGCTTGAGCTTCCTGCGCTTCTTCATCCTGCTGTTTATGCTCTTCCTTGAGCAGCGACGTTTCATATTTCACGTCGCCTAAGAGCGTGTCGGCGACCGCTTTGACGAAGCCGAGAATCGCTGGGCCAAGGACGACGCCCGCGACGCCGAAGGTGTAGACGCCTGCGATCAGCGCAAGAAACATCCAGTAGAAATTAAACGTGCGCGCGCCCGCCGAGGCGAGTTTCGGGCGAATGAAGAGCGACGAAGATGCGGTCAACAACAAGCCGCAGCCGAAATAAATCCCTGCGCTGATGGGAGCGTTAGCGAAGACGAGTAGGTAAATGCTCACCGGAATGTAGATCGCCCACTCGCCGAAGAGCGGCAGGAAGCCGATGAGAAACGCCGCGATCCCTAGCACGACCGCGAGCGGCACGCCGAACACGAGGTTGAGCACAATGATCACAACCGCCTTCAGCGTTTGATCGATGAAGACCGCGCGCAACGCTCCGCGCAATGCGCCGCCGACGTTGATCGTCAACTCTTCGTAGAGCGGCAGGTAGTCGGCGGGCACGCGCAGTTTAATATAAGCGGCGAGGCGCACGCGCTGCGTGAGCACGTAAAAAACCGTGAAGAGGAAAATCACGAGCGACGCGATGAGCAAGGCCGAACGCTTGCGCAAGTCTTGGACGATGTCGGCCGAGCGCGTTACGGCTTCGGCGAAAGTGGCTTCGAGTCCGACGCGCGTGCCCTCGCGCCCCACCGGAAAGTAGCGCGCGAACGATGCGCTGATGGCGTTGATGATCTCGCCACGTTTCTCGTTCACGAGATTGGAATAGCCCGACATCTCGTACCACGCATAACCGACGAGCACGACGAGCGGCACGATGATCAAGGCGATGGTGACGAGCGCGCTCTCCGTCCGCGCGCGCAAGCGTTTCTCCAGCCACTCCTGCACCGGCAGCAGATAGACGCCCGCGACGACGCCCAAGAGCAGCGCGACGAAGACGTGCCCGACGAGCCAGAAAAACAGCCACGCCGCAAGCACGACCGCGACGCCGTAAACGAGAATGCGCTTGGCGTCGCCAATCGTTAAGTGGCTTAACGGCTTTGAATCATCGTTGGAAGACATATGTAATCGCAATATAACATAACGCGAACGGGGAAGCCGGAAGAACAGAATGCCTCGAAGGAACTCCGGGCGACCGGAATTAAGGCGGACTTCAGAAGGCTTAGCGCAAGAAGGAAGACGAAAGATAATTTTCGGAGCGACGGCGATTAACGGACGGAGCCGGTGAGATACTTGTCTCCGGTCGGCTTGGTTGCCCCGCCCGCCTGTTCAAGCGTGACGGCGAAGCGGGAGGGCTTGCGTCCTCCGGCCGACACTTGACCGCGCAGTGTCGCACGTCCTCGTTCGTCAATCGTAAACACGCCGCCCGACACGGGCTTTCCTCCGGCGATGAGCCAGAGTTGGTACGCTTTGCCCGGCGGCGCGGGCGGAAGGTTGTAAGCGTCAAGCGTGACGCTGCCTGTGCGGGGATCGTAGACGAGATTGGCGCGCGCCCCACGCGCCGCTTTTGTTCCGGCGAGCGTGACGGAACGCGCCGCATCGGGCGCGGCGCGAGTTGGTTCGGCGGCGCGGCGGGCAAGCTCCGTTTGCAAATCGCTGTTGCGCTTCGAGAGGCGCGCGATCTCCTCCTGCAGTTCGCTGCTGCGGGTGGAGAAACGAGCGACTTGCGTTTGCAGTTCGGCGCTGCGACTCGTGAGGCGGGCGATTTCCCTTTGCAACTCGGCGTTCTGGTTGGCGAGCGCGGCGAGTTGCGTTTGCGCCTCGCCCCTATCTTGCGAGACGCGGGCGACTTCCGCTTGCAGTTCATTGCTGCGAGTTGAAAACTCCCTGAGTTGCGCTTGCAGTTCGTTGTTACGATTCGAGAGGCGGGCGATCTCCGCCTGCCGCGCGTCGTCGCGTTGCGGCGCGCGAACTGCTCGCGTTCCTTCGTCGTCTCTCGGAGGAAGAGGCGTTGCATCTGACGCGGGCGGCGCAGCGCTCGGTGTCTGTTCAAGTCTTTCGCCTTCGTCTGCAATTCCTGTTTGCGTTTCGCGCAGACGCGCTGAGGCGCGCGTCAACTCCGTCTGTGCGGTTTGTAAATTTTGCTCTTGGCGGGCAATCTCAGTTCGCAATTCGTTGTTGCGTTTCCAGAGCACCGCGAGCGGGATGATGAGCGCGAGCAAAAGAGCGGCCGCGAGCGCGCCGAACGCAAATGCGGATCGCTTGCCGAGAAAATTCCGCCGCTCTCCTTCCGCCTTCAGTGGCAGCGTCAAAATTTTCGGTGACGTTTCGCCGTGCCCATCTGCCCCGTGGCGATCAACCTCGCGCGCCCCTTTCATGGGTAAGATGTTGGAAGGCTGACGGATGTTTTCGAGAATACGCGCGCGCAGGGCGGCGGGCGGCTGCGTAGGCGCGACCGCGTAGGCGAGCAACGCCACCGCGTCGCGCGACTCTCGCAACTCCCGCGAACATTCGTCGCAGGAGTTCGCGTGCGCGGCAAACTCCGCGCCCTCCGCCTCCGTCAGCAGATCGAGCGCGGCCGCTGCGAGCAACTCTTTGTATTCCTCGTGGTTCATCCAGTGTTGCTAACGCCAGTGATGCATGTTATCGCGCATCAACTCGCGCAGTTTGATTAACCCCGAACGCATCCGCGTCTTCACCGTGCCGAGCGGTTCTCCGAGTCGCGCCGCGATCTCAGATTGCGTCAAGCCCTCGAAGTAAGCGAGCAGCAGCACGCGCTTCTGCCCTTCGGGTATTTCGTCGAGCGCGCGGCGCACGACTTCCGTTTGTTCCACCCTGAGCAGATCGTCAGT
>JACCYN010000184.1 GCA_013696465.1 Pyrinomonadaceae bacterium | reverse complement strand
TCCATACGTTGTTTCCGAGGATGCGCGCGGGCGAGCCTCACGTATTTCGCGTTACGCGCGATGCCGACATGGAAATTATGGAGGATCAGGCGGGCGATCTTCTACGGTTAGTGAAAGAGTCTTTGCGCCAACGCCGCTTCGGAATGCCCGTCCGACTCGAAGTTTCTGCGACGCTGCCGCGCGAGATGATTGGGTTTTTAGCCGACTCGCTTGAGCTTGACCCGGATGATGTGTACGCAATGGGCGACACGCTCGACGCATCCGGCTTGATGAGCCTCTATGATCTCGACAAGCCGGATTTGAAAGATGAGAATTTGGAAGCGATTGTCCCTGCGCCGCTCAAGAAGAAAGAATCCTTTTTCGATTCCATCAAGCGCGGAGACATTCTGCTTCATCATCCGTACACCTCTTACACGACCGTCACCGACTTTATACAAACGGCGGCGAAAGACCCCGACGTGGTGGCGATCAAGATGTGTCTCTACCGCACGGGGCATCGCTCCCCGATCCCGCAGGCGCTCATCGAGGCGAGCGAGCGGGGCAAACAGGTTACGGCCATCGTCGAGATCAAAGCGCGCTTTGACGAAGAGCGAAACATCGAGTGGGCTGAACGCCTCGCGGAGGCGGGCGTCCACGTCGTCTACGGTGTTGTCGGACTCAAGACGCACTGCAAGGTGGCGCTCGTGGTGCGCCGCGAGAAGCGTGGCCTTCAAACTTACGTCCACATTGCGACGGGCAACTACAACCCGACGACCTCGAAAGTTTATACGGACTTGGGATTGCTCACTGCCCACCCTGAGATCGGCGACGATGCGACTGATCTATTCAACTTCCTGACAGGATTTTCCCGACAGAAAGATTACAAACGATTGCTGGTCGCGCCCGTGAATTTACGCGAGCGCACCCTCGCACTCATCGAGCGCGAAACGGCGCACGCGCGAGAGAGGCGACCCGCGCGCATCGTGGCGAAGACGAATCGCCTGACCGACTTGAGCGTTATCGCCGCGCTTTACGAAGCGTCGCAGGCGGGAGTTAAAATTGACTTGATCGTGCGCGGCGCGTGCATGTTGCGCCCTGGCGTGCGCGGACTCTCCGAGACGATTCAAGTCAGAAGCATCGTCGGCCGCTTCCTCGAACACTCTCGCATATTTTACTTCGCCAACGGCGGCGACGATGAAGTTTACATCGGCTCCGCCGACTGGATGCGGCGTAACTTCGACCGCCGCGTTGAAGTCGTCACGCCCGTGCTTGATGAGGCTCTGAAGAAACATCTGAAAGACGACGTGCTCGCCGCTTACCTGCGCGATAACGTGAAGGCGCGAATCTTAAATTCGGATGGCGCTTTCGAGCGTGTGCGGCGCGTGCCCGGCGAAGCGGATTTCAACAGTCAGTTGCATTTCGCAGGCAAGACGAACGTCAACTACCAACGCTTCCCCCAAGGGAGCATCACCGATAAGAAGGAGAAAACCCATGCGTAAACGAATTGCGTTGTCAATCATGCTCCTGCTAAGTCTCTCGACCGCCGGGCTAGGGATACAGAAGAAACAGAAGCCGGAGGGCACGCCTGTCCTGTGGCAAGAGCCGACGGATATAGAATCGCGCGATCTCATCCTCGGATCGGGCGGCGCGGCGATGCAGCCTGATCTCTCCCGCGTCACCTTCGTCAAGGACGATCCCGTAGGTCATTCGATCAAATACCGCGTGCGCGACGCGGCGGGAAGAATCTGGGTGACGAAACTCGACGACGAGGCGCAAACGGAAACCGCCGCCTCGCGTCTTATCTGGGCGGCAGGTTACGTGACCGAGATTAATTACCTTGTTCCTTGCGTCAAGATCGAGGGCGCGCCGGAGCCGGGCGAGAGAGTGAAGCGATGTGAAGGAGGCGGTTTCGCCAACGTCAAATTCGAGGCCAGACCGGAAGATGTGAAGCGCCTTGATCCGTGGTCGTGGCGGAAAAACCACTTTTCAGGTTCGCGCGAGATGCAAGGCTTGATCGTCATGATGTCGCTGCTCAACAACTGGGATTTGAAGGACGACAACAACAAGGTGCTTTACGTGCGCAACGGCGGCGGCGGGCGCGGCGAACTGCATTACGTCATTAGCGACCTCGGCGCGACCTTTGGTAAAACGGGCAGCTTCCTTTCGCACACGCGCAACCGGCCGGATCATTACGCCAAAACCAAGTTCGTCGAAGGAACGCGAGGCGGAAGAGTGAAGTTCGCCTACGGCGGCAAGAACTCCGGACTCTTCAATAGCATCACGGTCGAGCAAGCAAGGTGGATCGGCGGATTGCTTTCGCGCCTGAGCGACAAACAACTCGCCGACGCCTTCCGCGCGGCCAATTACACGCCGGAGGAAGTGCAGATGTTGGCGGGCGCTGTTCGGGCGAGGATCAATCAACTCGTCAATGTGCAAGGTTAGAAGCGCGGAGCGTTCGAGCAAAGTTCCGCCCGCAGATGCGGCGGCTTGTGTGCCCTGCGTGGTTCTTTAATTATTTGGGAGGTGAGTGGTGAAACCTGAACACCGGCAGACGATTGTGTTGATGGCGATCTTTCTGGCCGCCATGCTCGCAAGCGGGCTGATCTCTTATCTTCAGTTCTACCGCTCATCTCCCGGCGCGACAACGAACGCTCCGACGACCGCAACGAGCAACGCGCAGGAGGGAGAAACCAATCAGCGGACTGCGCCGACGACTCAGAATAATCCTAGCAGCCAAACTCTCTTTTCCCAGCTTTTCGGAACAGGAGAGTCCGGCACAACTGCTTCCGAGAGTGGAACGACGACCGCTGCCGGAATCACGCTCAGGTTCGCGCTCGCCGCGCTGCTGGCAACGCTTCTTGCGCTTCGTCCGCGTCGGCGAATGCTCGGCACACAGCGCAACCCGTATGTCGCGCAGACGCAGATACTGCTCGCGGTCGTGGCGTCGGCAATGATGATGATCGTCGGTGACAGCACCGCGCGCGCCTTCGGCATCTTCGCCGCCGCCTCACTCATCAACTTCCGCACGAACATACGCGATCCGAAAGAGATCACAATCCTTTTGATTTGTCTTGGCGTCGGGTTGGCGACGGGCGTGGGACGCTGGCAGGTGGCGATCATCCTCACCTTCTTCGTGCTCGTCACGCTCTGGACGCTGGAAGTCTTCGAGCCAGCGCAAGTCTTACGCCCGATGGAGATTTGCATTGAGACGCGCAACGTAGATCGAACCCACAATGTGCTTAAAGAGGCTTTCACGCGCCACCGGCTGAACTCGGAACTCCGCGAGTTGAACCGCGAGGACGAGGACGATCCACTTGGAAAGATCGTCTACTACGTGAATTTGAGAGCCACCACCGACACGGATCGGCTGACCGAAGAGATACT
>JACCYN010000180.1 GCA_013696465.1 Pyrinomonadaceae bacterium | reverse complement strand
TGTGTTGCGCCGCAGGTGATGATCTCAAGCGTGCCCGCCGTTTGTAACTCATTGAAGCCGCGCAGAATGTTTCGATTGTAGCGAGTGTTCCAGAGCGTCCACGCAGCCCCTAAGCTTTCGCGGTAAGCGAGCGCGGCCGGATAAAACTCCGCCGCTTCGCGTCGCGTGCGTTCGACTTCCTTTTCCGTGAGCGCGAGCAGATTTTCGAGATGTCGCGTGTAGCGCGTTTGTAGCAGTGGGTCGGCGAGCATCTCGCACAAGGGAGGTGAGACGTTCATCGCCAAGCGCGGTGCGAATCCTGATTCGGCGAGATTGGAAAAGACGAACAGAAGCGGCAGGTAAACTTCCGTGATTGCTTCGTAAAGCCAATCTTCTTCTAAAAATTCGGGGTGCTCAGGATGCCGCACAAAGGGCAGGTGCGCGTGGAGTATGAGACTGAAGAATCCCGTAGGCACAGATTTCAACGATTGAGATCGAACTAAAAACTCGAAACGAGGAACGCTTGTTCGTGTTGCGCGTCCGGCACGGGCGCGATCAGTTTTCGGGAGACGCTAAACGTGCCGCTACTCCCGCCGTCATACTTGGCAGCCAGACGTGAAATAGATTCGACGGGAAACGCACATCGCTTCCCGTCCACGCAATCGCTGAACGCCTTTGCGCGTCGCCCGCTTTCTCAAAAGATTCGTGCTCCAACTCGAACTCGAACGTCGCGCGCAAAACATCAAGCAAGCGCGTTCGATCAAGCACCGCTCCTTCAGCGTTCGCTTCGGCCCGTTCGAGCCAGCGAGCAAGCGTCGGGGAAAGCTCGGCGCGTAATCGTTCGAGCGGAGCGCCCGTCGCCAGTGCTCCGATCAGATGTCGCAACTGCGCCAAATCTTCCGCGTCGCTTAATACTGTTTCTGCACCAGCAAGTTTTTCGGCGACGACGCGCGTCGCTCTCTTTCCGGTCGCTTCGTCAGCCGCTTCGAGCCACACTTCAATCGCATCGTTCACGTATCCGGCATCGCTCAGTGTGCGCGTGAATTCCGCAGGCGAGACGCGAAACTCGTCCGCCCGGTCAACCTGCGGCGAAACTCCCGCGCGCGGCGTGCGCACGATGTTTGAGGAAAGAATTTTGATAAAGGGACGACCCGCCGCGTAGAGTCCGACATCCATGCGGTAGCTGCGTCCCGCTTCCACATCGAGCCATGCGGAGGTCGCGTGTGAAGAAGCGAGTTGCTGCGTCGCCGCCCCACGCTCTGCATTTATCAAGCGCAATCCGAGCGTGTAGTTTTCAATCCTTTCGCCGGACATACGACGCAAAATCGTGAACGGGTCGCGAGCGAAATTCCAATAAAGATAAAGCCTCTGCGGAGATTGCACGAGCAGGCGCGCGTAATCGCCGCGTCGAATTCCCGGTAGCGGTTCATCGGCGGCGATAGCATCGAAATCGCCTGTGGCGTCGTCTTCACTCGTCGCCGCTAATACTGTTGGAGTCGAAGATAGACTGCGTTCGGAACTTCCCGCCAGAAAATGAAGCATCAAACCTCGCGTTCCCGTCATCGTCGCTGCCGCCACCGGAGCGAGCGACACGACGCCGCTGATCGGAATTAGTCATCTATGTGTAATCGAGCAACTGAACTTGTACGGGATCGAACGCTTCCATGTCAACAAGGTGAAGAGGATAAAGGGAAGCGAAGAAGGGCGAGAATTTGCGGGCAGGTGAATTAACTTGTTGTTCCGCCTGTCGCCTTCTTAAGCGTGATTTCCAACGTGCCGAGGTCGGATGTGATGCGCGCCAGCACCGGGATGCGACGTTTGTCGTTTGTGATCCAGACGGACATTTGACCGTCTCCTTCAACCGGGCGGTCTTTGCCGAAAACGCCAATCTCAATTTGTGTTGCGACGACGTTGCCGAGCACGGATTTGATTTTCTTCGATCCGACGACGCGCACCGGAACGCGGTAAGCGCGCCCCGAATCACTGATCAAAAGTTCAAATTGTAAGTTCGGCGCGAGCGTCTGCGTGCGCAAGAAATAAAGAGCGGAGATTAGATCGTAAGTTTTATCCACGAGCGGCGATTCAACGACGCGCGAAGGTTCTTGTGGGGAAGCGTCGGGGTTGCGCTGCGTCCAGACGACGCGATTCTCCGTTCGATCAAAAATCGTTTCGCTCGTACGCCGTCGCTTTCCTTGTTCGTCAAGCGTCGAGGTGCGAAGCAGGTTGAAAGAGTTCTGCTCGACCGTGGATTCGGAGCGGTAATGAAAATGAAGCCCGAAGAGTTTGCTGAAAAAACCTTTCGCCGTCGCTTCACCCGTAAAAAGAAAATTCGTGGTTTGAGATTGCGAGTCGGGCGCGGCATTTGATGCTGCGCGATTCGCCGTAAACTTTAGCTCCACAACCTTCACGCCGCGCAACAGCAATTTGGAGAATTGACCTTCGTAGACGAGTTGCTCGGCCGGGTCAAACGGATACGGCTGCGGCGATGATGCCATAGCGTCGGAGCGAGTCGAAGATTGCGCCGTGTTCAAAATTAAAGCGCAGAAAATAATCGTAGCGAGCGCGTTGCGAAATTTAGGGTAAAGCATTTTTACCGATTTCACCTCACCAGCAGCGCCTTAACAAGGAGAATTAACCACCCGGCGAGCGCGCCCATTGCGGCGCGATACTCGCGGTAACGCAAGTACAAACTCGAATCAAACTTCGTCGTCTGCCCGCGCTCATCTCTGTAGGGCGCGAGACGCGGAAAGAACAACGGAACGCGGCGTGCGTAAACATCAAACTCTGCGCCGAAAAGTTCGGCGAGCGTTCTTGCTTCGACGCGCATCACCGGCAAATAGATGCCCAAAAACAGAGCGCCGAAGAGCAGCGCGAGCCACCACCTGCCGCCCGCGAGCGTGAAGCCGAAGCCGAGCAGAAAGCTGCCAAGATAAAGCGGATTGCGCGTGTGGGCGTAAGGCCCCGTCGTGGCGAGCCGGGCGTTCTTCTCGATGTGTCCCGCCGCCCACCCGCGCAAAAGCAGACCGCAGAAAGCGGCGATGCCGCCGATTGCGAGCGAAAGCGGTTGTGGTTCAGCGAACAAAAGGAAGAGCGCGCCGCACAAGAATCCGAGCGGCACGCGCAGACGCTGCATCCATGTGCCCTCCTTACGACGCAAAAGTTGTTTCCGCCTTCGCGTTCGTTATGCCCGCCTTTACGCTTTCGCCCGCTCGCTCCGCGCGTCGCGCTCTCTCCAACCGTTCCGTCACCGCATTGAGCACACGCTCAACTTCAATGTCCATGCAGACCCACGCCGAACACGAGCGGCGATGACAACCGGCGCGGCAATTAATGTCGTGGCGCTCAACGCAGATGTCGTCGTGGCGTGAGCTGCCGTTGCGCCACCACTCAGTCGGGCCGAACAAACCGACGATGGGCGTGCCTGTCGCAACTGCAAGGTGCGTCGGCCCCGTGTCACCGCCGACGTACACGCGCGCACGCCGTAGTAAAGCGATTAAACCTTTTAGCGAAAGCGACGCCGCTTCAGTTCGATTTGCACGACTCGCCTCCACGACGCGCGCGGCGAGAGTTTCTTCGCCGGGGCCATGAACCACGATTGAGCGAAGCTGATGCCGTTCCCATAATTCATCGGCGAGCGAGGCAAACCGCTCCGCGCTCCATAATTTCGTCGCCCATCCGCCGCCGGGATTAAGAACAGCGAAGTTGTCTTTATTGCGAAGCGCGACCGTCTCGGCTTCCGCTTCATGTGCGGGCGAGACGGCGATAGGGAAGCGCCAAGCTTGTCTCTCATGCGGAACTTCGATTCCAAGCGCGCCCGCCGCGAGCGCGAGATTCTTTTCAATCACATGCGCTTGAAGCGGAACTTCCATTGTGCGCGACAGCAGAAAGCGACTCGCCGGTTCGCGCAACGCCGCGCCCGCAAATCCAAAACGCTCGCGTGCGCCGGACACAAGCGCGATGGTTGCGGATTTAAGTAAGCCTTGAAAATCAAGCGCAACATCAAATTCCGTCGCGCGTAAATCTCTCAACTGAGTGCGTAATGCCGGAATCGTTTCACTCAAGATCGAATTGTTGCGCAGGCGCTTCGTGTCCACTTCGATCAGACGTTCAAGCAAAGAATTGTTTTGCAGTATCTCGGCGCTGCGTCGCTCAACCGCCCACGAAAGGGAAGCGCGCGGCAATGCTTCGCGGATCGCTGCCAACACCGGAAGCGTATGCACGATGTCGCCGATACTGCCGAGTTTAACGATTAGAATGCGCATAATAGTAAGCAGTAAGTAGTGAGCGGTGAGCAGTAGGAAAAGCAGATTTGTTTTCACTGCTTACTGCTCACTTTCTAATCCGTCAGCGCGCGAATGAGTTTCGACGAGGAATGATCTTTAGGATCGCCGACGACGCAGACGCGCCCGCCGTAAGATCGTACCACATCGCGTTCGGGGACGGTTTCTTCCGTGTAATCCGTGCCCTTCGCGTGAACGTCCGGGCGGATGGCGAGCAAGAGCGCCTCAACCGTCGGTTCGAGAAAGATGGTGACGAGATCGACGGCGCGCACCGCCGCGATTATTTCCGCACGTTCACGCTCCGGTACGAGCGGTCGGTTCGTCCCCTTTAGACGGCGCACCTGTTCATCCGAGTTGATGCCGACGACGAGCAGATCGCCGAGTTGACGGGCAGCTTCAAGGTAGCGCACGTGCCCGACGTGCATAATGTCGAAACACCCGTTGGCGAGCACGACGCGCTGCCCGCCCCGGCGCGCGATTGCGAGGCGCGCGATCAAACGGTTGCGTTCGAGAATGCGCGATTGATGATCGTACTTTTGATTAACTTCGTTCATGATTGATTCGCGCGCGGGGTTGAGTTAAGACGCCGCGACAGCGAACGGTTACTTCAATAATTAGTTTGCCGCGCCGCTTTTCACGGACGCGATCAGTTCATCCGCGCTCGCCGAAGCCGTGCCGCGTTTCATCACGACGATGCCGCCCGCGTGATTCGCCAGATGCGCGGCTTCGACGAAGCTTGCGCCGGAGGCAAGCGCGAGCGTGTACGTGGCGATCACCGTGTCGCCCGCGCCCGTCACATCAATCGCTTCGCGGTCGCCGACGGCTTCGATGTGCAGCGGCGCGCAGTTCTTTTCCAACAGCAACATCCCGCGCCGCCCGCGCGTCACAAGCAGCGATTCATAATTTAACCGCGCGCGTAATTCTTCCGCGTAAATCTCCAGCGCGTGAGCGTCCGCCAAGCGTTTTCCGCCAACGTGTTCCGCTTCATCTTCGTTCGGCGTCGCGGAGAGAAAACCGGGAAACTGTAAAAGGCGAAAGCGCGAATCAACGAGCACGGGAAGCTTTCGCCGAATTGAAGCCTCCTCCAGAATCGAAATCACATCTTCATTCACCGCGCCGTAATTGTAATCGGAAATTATCACGGCGTCGGCCGCTTCAATCGCTTCCCGTAAACGTCCGGCGATCTCCTCCTGCAACGCACCTTGCACCGCCGCTTCGTCTCCAAAATCAACGCGAATCACTTGCTGACGCAAAGAGTGAGCTTGCCCGGCAAGTATGCGCATCTTCGTCGTCGTGCGAACACCGGGCGATTCGATTACGCCGCGACAATCAACTCCTGCCGTGCGGAGTTTAGCGAGCATCGCGCCTCCGGCTTCATCCGCACCAGCCGTGCAGACGAGTTTTACCGTCGCTCCGAGCGAGCGTGCGTTTGTGGCGCAGTTGGCCGCCCCGCCCGGCAGCGTCTCCGTGCGTTCGTGGCGCAGAATGAGCACGGGAGCTTCGCGCGAGACGCGGCTGATTTCTCCGTACAAAAATTGATCGGCAACCGCATCGCCGACGACGCAGACGCGACGTTGCGAGAATTCTTTGACAAGCTTACACAAACGATCAGGATGCGGTGCGCGTCGTTCGCTCATTATGTTTTCGTCTCCGCGCGCCCGATGATAGTTTGCACAACTTGAAGAAGATCGTCGCGGATTAAATCAGGTTCGTGTTTCCACATTGCGCGCCCGTACTCCCACTCGCCGCGCCCGTAGCCGCTCAACACAAAGGCGGACCTTACACCAGCGTTGCGCGCGAGTTCCGTATCGCTGTAGCGGTCGCCGATCATCCAACTGCGCTTCAAGTCAATCTCGAAATCGCGCGCCGCTTGCCGGATTAAGCCGGGTTGGGGTTTCCGACACTCGCACGCAAGGCGATAAGGCGCGTCGCCCGTCGAAGGATGATGCGGACAGTAATATACCGCATCGAGGCGCGCGCCGCCCGCTTCTAAATCGTGTCGCAAACGATCATGCACGACTTCGATCAAGTCTTCGGTGAAATAACCGCGCGCCACGCCTGCTTGATTCGTGACGAGAATGGCGAGCCAACCCGCATCGTTAAGCAGGCGCACGGCGGCGGCAGAGTATGGAAAAATGCGAAAGCGCGAAGGATGATTGATGTAGCCGACCTCTTCCGAGATCGTGCCGTCGCGATCAATAAAGGCGGCCGGGCGTTTCATCCGCCAACCTCCGCAAACTCGCTGCGCGCGCGGGCAATCATCGCGTGGGCGCGCTCGTAAACTTCTTCCGATGTGATGCTCGTCATGCAGCGATGATCAATCGGGCAATCGCGCAACATACAGGGCGCACATGCGGGCGGACGACGGATGATCTCGGCCGAAGCGGAGAAAGGATACGTGGTCAAAGGATTGGTCGGTCCGAAAACGGCGAGCACCGGACGATTGAGCGCGGCGGCGATGTGCGCGGGCCCGGTGTCGTTTGTGATGAGCAACTCGACAAGACTGAGAACGGCGATTGATTCGGCGAGGTTCGTGCCTCCCGTCAGCGTAATCGGCTGACGGCGCATCTTTGACGCGACGCTCTCCGAAACGTCGAGTTCTTCTTTCGACCCGATGAGAATGATTTCAACTCCGCAATCTTCGATCAACCCGTCGGCGAGCGCGGCGTAGCGCTCTGCGGGCCATCGTTTGGCGCGGCTGTTCGTCGAGCCGGGGCAGAGCGCGATGAGCGGGCGGCTTGTGTTCGCGCCGTGTCGTCGCAAAACGCTTCGCGCCGCTTCTTGCCTTTCTTCCGACACACGCAGATCGAAGACGGGTTCACGCTCTTGGATGTGTTCAACTCCAAACACTGAACGCTGAAGCGCGTGGATGATGTTGAGGTAGTAAAAAGCTTCGTGTCGCGTCTCGCGCCATGCGGGAAGCGATAGCGGATGGGTGAGCAGGAGGCGGCGTCCGTCGCTTGAATACCCGACGCGGAGAGACACGCGCGCCGCGAAGGGAATCAGCGCGGCAGCGAAGGAGTTTGGAAATATCACCGCCATATCAAAATTTCTTCCCCGCCATTCCCGCGCTTGTTCAAGAATCTGTCCTGCGCCGCGAATCTTTTGATCGTGGATGAGCAACTCATCAATAAAGTCAGTTTCGAGAAACAGTTCTTGCGCCCCTGAATAGGTAGCGAGCGTGATGTGCGCGCGGGGAAACAGGCGACGGAGTTCGCGCAGTGCAGGCACCGTCATCACCGCATCGCCGATCCACGTTGCGCCGCGCACCACAATGCGTTTGACACAATCCGGTTTTGGTAAAACTTTAACCATCGTCAAAACGGAGGAGATTATTTCGTGCCGCGCGCGAACCGGCTTAATTGCGCGAGGGCTTCGGCGCGACCGATGGCGACGAGCATATCGCCTTCGCGCAGCGTCGTCTCGCCTGACGGGTTAAAGATCATCTCGCCCCCGCGCTGCCGGATCGCCACGATCACAATGTCTAACTGCGAACGAATGTTTGTTAAGCGTAACGGTTGATTGACATAAGTGGAAGCGACTGCAAGTTCAACTTCTTCAAATCTCAGATCGAGATTCTCAGCCGCAATCGAATCAATGAAATCCGCGACCGCCGGTTTCATCAACGCCTGCGCCATGCGGTGACTGCCGATGATAGTCGGCGCGACAACGCGATTCGCCCCGGCACGGATCAACTTCGGCTCCGCTTGTTCTTCGATGGCGCGGGCGACGATGTGCAAGTTCGGGTTCAGATCACGCGCCGTCAAAACGACGTAAAGGTTATCGGCATCTTCGGGGAGACACGCGGCGAGTCCGCGCGCGCGTTCTACGCCCGCTTCTTGCAACGTCGCTTCAAGCGTCGCATCGCGCACGAGGACGGGCACGGGCGTTTCGCCGTCTTCGAGGGCGGCGACCTTTTGCGGATTGCTTTCGATTACGACGAAGAGATTCCCGCCGCGTTGCATCTCGCGGATAATGCGCGTGCCGACGCGCCCCGCGCCGCAGATGATAAAGTGATCTTTAAGTTTGTTCATTCCGCGTTGACGGCGTCGCTCGCCGAGCGTCGAAACAAGCTCGGAACTAACGAGCGTTTGCACCATGCTGGAGAGAGCGTAAGCTGCGGCGCTGACGCCGACGAGCATAAAGAAAATATCAAAAATTCGTCCCCTCACGGTGAGTGGGCGCACTTCGCCGTAACCGACCGTCGTGATCGTCAACACCGCCATGTAGAGGCTTTCAAGGATCGTCCAACCTTCGAGTAGGTGAAAGCCGATTGTGCCGAGCGCGATCAAAAGGACGAGCGCCACCAGCGCGCGCGCCAAAGCGACGCGCGAACTTCTCGCAAATCTCAAAGCGGGCGGCTGTAAACTCATACCGTGAGTAACTGCATCAAAGCAATTACGGCGAGGGCTTTAAGCGTTGACCAAGTTAGCCGTTTCCGAAAGGAAGTGTCAAACAAGGCTAGACACTAGGGGAGTGAAGGGTTTAGAGTTATCAATGCGTTCGCGCGAAACCTCGTGCGCGGACGTAAAGGCTTCCGGTTTTGTGTTGAAAACAAACTCTCTTCCCGCTTCCGTCCTCTTCCGAGATCAGTTGAAGCATTCATGACTCTTCGTCATCCACCCGAAAATAGAGTGCCGCCCGTCAGTCGCCGCTCTTCGAGCGCTCGCTCGTCGCGCTTCGTCCGCTATGAAGAACCGGAGTCGGGATTCTTTCGGCGCTGGATGCGGCGCATATTTAGCCCGCCCATTCTTGTGCTGCTCGTCTTTCTCCTCACGCTCACAGTGGGCGTGCTCGGTTATTATTACTACGTCTTCTCCGACCGCATTGACCGACTTTTGCGCGGCGAAATCTTCACGCACTCCGCCGGAATCTACGCCGCGCCGCAGGAGCTCCGCGTCAGCGAAAACACGAGTCTTGACGATCTCATCGCGCGCTTAAAGCGTGCGGGTTACGTCGAAAAAGCGCAACAGGCCGACAGCGCGCGTGGTCGCTACGCTGTCAACGGAGCGAGCCTCGATGTTGAGCCGAGTGGAAACGCGCAGGTTGACGGAAAAAGTTTGTTTCCGAACGTGCGTATCACGTTTGCGCGAGGAGGGAAAACCGTCCTTTCGATCAAAGATATAAGAAATGGCGCGGCGCTCAAAAGCGTGTTGCTCGAACCGGAACAGATCAGCTCCGTGACGGGCAAGGAACGCTCGAAGCGAAAAGTGATCGGTTTTCAAGATTTGCCTCCTTCGCTCGTTAAAGCCATCACGGTGACGGAAGACCGCACCTTCTTCGAGCATCACGGTATCAACATGCGCGGCATTCTTCGCGCGTTCATCCGACGCTACGATGCCGACCCCGCGTCGCCCATCGCGCGGCAGGGCGGATCATCCATCACGCAGCAACTCGTCAAAAACCTGTTGCTCTCGCCCGAACGCACATGGAGCCGCAAGATCGCCGAAGCATATATGTCGGTGATTCTGGAGACGCGCCTTTCCAAAGAACAAATCTTCGCGCTTTACTGCAACGAAGTTTACCTCGGACAACGCGCCGGATTCTCGATCAACGGTTTCGGTGAAGCGGCCGAAAGCTACTTCGGCAAAGACGTGACGCAACTCACGCTGCCTGAATCCGCTTTCCTCGCCGGAATCATCCGCAGCCCGAACCGCTACAATCCTTACCGCAACGCGGAGACGGCGACCGAACGCCGCAACCAAGTGCTTGCCTCGATGCGCGAGGCAGACGCGATCTCCGAATTAGAATCTGCGCAAGCGCAGTCCACGCCGCTCCGGGTCGTGCCCAAACAAACGCGCATTGACGTTTCCGAAGCGCCTTACTTCATTGACTACGCGCAAAACCAACTCGGCGACATCCTCGCCGACGCCTCGGCCGCCGAACATCTGCGCATCTACACTACGATTGACATGGACTTGCAACGCGCGGCCTACGCGGCGGTGACGAAACAACTCGCCGCGCTCGACCGCATTTACGCCAAGCGCATCGCGCCCGGCACACTGCAAGCTTCGCTCGTGGCGATGAACGCGCAGACCGGCGAGATCGTGGCGATGGTTGGCGGGCGCGATTACGAAAAAAGTCAACTCAATCGCGCGACCGACGCGATGCGTCAACCCGGCTCCGTGTTCAAACCGTTCGTCTACGCGACGGCGCTCAACACTGCGTATGATCCGATCCCGCGCGTGCTTACGCCCGCGACCGTTTACCAAGACGCGCCGAAAACTTTCACCTACGACAACCAAGAATACTCGCCCGGCAACTTCGGCGATCAATACTCGAACGCGCCCGTCACCTTGCGCGACGCGCTGGTGAAAAGTTTGAACGTCGTGACGGTTGATGTGGCGATGGAGACGACCATCGGGCGGGTGATGAATTTGGCGGGCAAAGCCGGACTACCGCGCCCGCAGCGCGTCTTCCCGGCGATGGCGCTCGGAACATCTGAAGCCACGCCGCTCCAAATCGCATCTGCTTATACTGCCTTCGCTAACGGAGGAGCGCGCACGACGCCCGTGGCGATCAACCGCATCACTACGGGCGGCGGCGCAACCGTCGTCGCACCGAAGGGTCAGCGCAACGAAGTGCTCCGGCCTGAAGTCGCCTACATTATGACTTCGATGATGAAGGACGTGGTGAATCGCGGCACGGCCGCCCGTCTTAGAGCGCGCGGCTTCAAGTGGAACGTGGCGGGAAAGACGGGCACATCGCGCGACGGTTGGTTTGCCGGTTACACGCCGAACATTGTCTGCATCGTGTGGGTCGGCTTCGACGACAACTCGCAACTCGGACTCACGGGCGCGGAATCCGCGCTCCCGATCTGGTCGGATTTTATGACCACTGCCTTAAGTCAACACCCGGAGTGGGCGACTGATTGGGCGATGCCAGCAGGGATTCAGCAAGCCGACATCGATCCGCGCACCGGAAATCTCGCGCCCGCTAACGATCCTTACAAGCGCACCGAACTTTTCATCAACGGCACTGTCCCCGTCGCCGTGAGCGACGCGCCGTATGATGATTCAACTCTGCCGGACGACGGGATCAACGACGATTACGTTCCCAACCCGCAAGTGCCCGAACCCGACTTGCAGCAATCGCCGCCTCTGCTGCCTTCGACGCAGCCGACACCGCGCAGCAACCGCTCGACGCCTACGCTCGAAGGTCAAGGCGTGCAGCAGCCCGACGGCACGTCACGCCTGCAAGGAACAATTACGCTTGACATCGATCCGACGACAGGACTCATCGCCGCCGCGACGTGCCCCGTCATCCGCTCGAAAACTTTTGTAATTGGACAGGAGCCGCGCCGCTACTGCGGCCCGGAATACCACAGCGGGCGAACGAATCAACCATCTTCAACGAGGCCGCGCCTTACATCGCCGCCTTAGCGCGAGTTTGAATTAAATAAAAAAGAAGCCCGCAAGACAAGTGTTGCTCGCGGGCTTTTGTTTCAGCAGGGGGGAATTGATTGAATCTCTTATTTGTCTCCGCGTCTGCGCCTGAGTTTCGCCGCAACTCCGGCTAAGCCAGTGTCGAGCAGAATCATCGTCGCCGGTTCTAGAACAGGGTTGGTTCCTCTAGTATCAACATTCGGTCGGATAAACAACAGGAACGGCTGGTTTGAAGTTTGGTCGAGCAAGCCGAAAGTAAAGGAGAATGTTGCCCCGTTTGCTCCATTGCCATTGAAGAAATCGAGGAAGTCGCGGGCATCTGAATTTTCGTCGCTTACCACACTGCCGAAAGCAGTGGAAGTGCGCGGAATGCCGAAATTCTGCGCGAAGCTCAAGCCGTCGTTATCATTCGAGGTAGAAAATCCTCCCGGAACAAACGCCGGTTGTGGTGTCGGATCGAGCGCATCATTAGCGTTACCGGAAGGATCGAGCAACTCAAAGGCAACGCGCGAAAAGTTCGTGCCGCTCGCATTCGTAACGTTTAGCACAACAGTGAAAGTAGTGCCAGTAGGCACTTGGGTGAATTGAAGAGAGCCGGGCCCAGCCCCGCTAAAGGTCGTGTTGATGGTGATGGTGCTGCCGACGGTCGTGAAGCTTAAAGCCGTGATCGAAGTGTTACCCGCTCCGGTCGTGATAACTTGCGCTTGCGCCTCTACTCCGACAAAAAGCAGAAGAAGGGCAAGCGCCGCTCCTAATTTGAAATGTGTTTTATGCATAAATCATGCTCCTTAATAGTGGTGAACTGCTTGGGCAGCTACAGAAGAAGTGTGTGCAGACGGAAACTTCAGGTTAATTGACGAAGTTGCAACGCTTATCTTCGATAAGAAAGAAATGAGTTGCGTCCGGCTGCCGAAAGCGAGGTAATCAAACGGTCAATCAGAACTGGAATGATAATACGACTAAGTGGCATTGCGCATCGTACAAACCGCCCATTCTCGTATGGCACAATTGTGCCATACGACTTAAGCAGGGCTCGGCAGCGGTTGTGCGTAAAGCTATTAAGATAAGCTATTTAGCTTGAAGCGCGGCGCGCAAGGCTTCGAAGGCAAGCGCGGCGGCGTGAGATTTTCTGGAGGGAAGTTTCCCGATTGCATTGATGATGTCATTGCGCGTTATGAGGAACGCTTCTTCAACTGTTTTCCCTTCTATCATCTCCGTGAGAACCGAACCGCAAGCGAGCGTCGGCGGGCAACCGTAGGCGAGGAAGCGCGCGGCGACAATACGGTTGTCTGCTAAACGTAACGAGAGACGCAGGCGGTCGCCACAAACGGGATTCGTCTCTTCGGCCGTATGGGTCGCGTCGTCGAGTTCACCAACGTTGCGTGGGTTGGAAAAATGATCTTGGAAGGCGATGGAATACGGCAAGGCAGTTAAATGTTATCAACAAACAAGCGTTGAGGATAAACGTGCAATGATGTTTAGCTAAATGGAAGTAAGCGTTTGAGCTTCAAGGTTGCACGCGCGCTCGGTGAGAGCTTTCTGATAAAGCGGCGAAAGGTTGCGCAGGCTTTGAACGGCGCGCGGCAAAACTTCGAGCACGTAATCAACATCTTCTTCGCTCGTATCTTTGCCGAGGCTGAAACGAATCGAGCCGCGCGCGAGTTCCTCATTCCTTCCCAGAGCGCGAATCACAGGCGAAGGCTCTAAGCTGCCGGACGAACAAGCGGAGCCGGTTGAAACCGCAACGCCTTGCAGATCGAGATTGATCAACAAGCCTTCCGCTTCGATAAACCGAAACGAGATGTTTGAAAGATGCGGCAGACGCCGCGCGCGGTCGCCGTTGAAAACAACATCTTCAATGCGTGCTGTAACGCCCGCTTCAAATCGCGCGAGCAGAGTTTTCATAACATTGATGCGCGCTTCCAGTTCTTCACATGCGAGTTGCGCGGCGCGGCCGAAGGCGACGATGTTTGCCACCGACTCCGTACCCGTGCGCCGCTCGCGCTCTTGACGCCCGCCGAAAGTTTGCGGAGCAAGCCGCACGCCGCGCCGCACGTAAAGCGCGCCCGTGCCCTTCGGCGCGTAAAGCTTGTGAGCGGAAAGCGACAGCAGATCGCAGCCTAGCTTTTCGACATCAACTTCCATGCGCCCCGCCGCCTGCACCGCGTCCGTATGAAACCAGAGATGACGCCGACCCGAAGCGCGCAAGTGACTCACAAACTCTCCAATCTCCGCGACGGGCTGGAGCGTTCCGATTTCGTTGTTGGCGAGCATCACGGAGATGAGCGTTGTGTCGTCGCGCAGGACGGCGCGCAAATCTTCGACGCGCACGATGCCTTCTTCGTAAACGGGCAGTCGCGTCACCGCCCAACCTTGTCGTCGTTCGAGATAATCGCAGACTTCACTTACCGCCGGATGCTCAATCGCGGACGTGATGAGGTGACGACCGAAGGGTGCGGCCGTTTCGGCGATACCGCGCAGAGCGAGGTTGTTCGCTTCCGTGCCGCCGGAAGTAAAAACGATCTCACTGTGGCGTGCGCCGATGAGCGCAGCCACTTCGCGCCGCGCTTTGTCTACGGCCGCGCGCGCTTCCTGCCCGAAAGTATGGACGCTCGAAGCGTTGCCAAACTTCTGCGTCAGAAACGGCAGCATCGCTTCCACCACGCGCCCGTCAACCGGAGTCGTCGCGCTGTGATCCATGTATACTCTTTTGCGCAAAGCGGTCATTGCCGAACGATCAAGCGTGTCGAAATTCTTTCCTTTTTCGTCGCTGTTAAAGTCTAGCGGCGCGGGCGAAGAAGCGTCAAGGTTGAAAATCGCTTGCGGTTCAAAGTTGAAGTGGTAGCATAGTAGTCTCTGATAGAAATAATTAATACCCGGCGCGCGCGTTCAGGATGACGAACGCAAAGTTGAAGTTCAAGAATTGAAACGGAGCACGTTATGACGAAGCCTAAATGTCTTTTCGCAATCTCGCTGATCGTTTTATTGCTCGCCCTTTACCCTTCGCTTAAAAGCGTGAATGCAAACGCGGCGCGTAAAGGTAATGTGCTTAACCGCAATCAAGGCGATGCGCAGGAGCGCGGGCGTAACACGGGCTACTCAGACGGTTATCAAGCGGGCTGGCGCGACTCCGCAGACGGCGTGGCGCGCAGCCACAGTGACAAGGAAGATTACCGCCAAGCCGACCGCCTCTACGCGGCGACTCACGGTAGCCTTGAAGATTACCGCACTGGCTACCGTCAAGGATTCGCGCAGGGTTACGAAGCAGGTTACGAACGCCGCCCGTTCAGCCCGAACGCTCCCGGTAGTTCCGGTCAAAATAACGACCCACAAGAAAGTGAGGCGGGCAGTAGTATTGCTGCGAACACGAACAACAATGATGCGAGCACCAATACCGCGAGCGAAGCGACAAGCGCAAACCCAAGTTCCGCCGCGTTGCTGATTCCTGCAAACGCGGAGATGCGTGTCGAGTTACTTAACAACCTCGGTACGAACTTGAACGTGCGCGGAGATAAATTTCAGGCGCGCGTCCTTGATCCGGTTGATTACAAAGACGCGGTGATCGAGGGGCGCGTGGTGAACGTCAAGCGTCCGGGCAGAGTGCGCGGAACGGCCGAATTGCAATTGTCGTTTGATGAAATTCGCTTGACTGATAATCGCACGGCGAATTTAAGCGCGCAGGTCATCGAGATTTTGGAGACGCGCGGCGAGACGGGCGCGGCTGGAACGGACACGGAAGGCGGCGTGCGCGGTAAAGGTTCGGCGGTCGGCGATGCGATCAAGGTCGGGGCGGGCGCGGCGGTCGGCGCGGTAATCGGCGCGATCACGGGCGGCGGTAAAGGGGCGGGCGTCGGCGCGGCAATCGGCGGCGCAGTCGGCGCGGGCGGCGTGCTGACAACGCGCGGCAAAAACATTAGCCTTCCGCGCGGCACGCAATTACGGATTCGCACGGCTGGCGAAACGCGCGTTGATTGAAATATCAACGGGTTCGTCGCCGACTGCTTATCGTTAGCGAACAAGTGAATTTAGCTTTGCCAAATCGGATGGGTGAGTTTCGTTGCGGAGCGCCCAACTTTGAAACCCTAAATCGATGCGTTTGACACGCTTCGGGCGCGGGTGCTATTTTCAGCCATCACAACATTAAAGGACGGTTGACGATGGACACAGCGAAGACGGATTCGGCGGGTGAATCTGCAAAGCTTGCGGCGAAAAGTCCGGCCGGGCTGGAAGGCATCGTGGCCGCCAGCTCCCGGATCGGCGACGTTGACGGCGTCAACGGCATCCTGATCTATCAGGGCTACAACATTCACGACCTCGCCGAGCATTCCACGTTTGAAGAAGTCGTCTATCTTTTGTGGCACGAGCGGCTGCCGACGCAAGAAGAGTTGGACGAGTTGAAAAAGCAACTCGCGCGGCATCAGAATCCGCCCGCCAACGTCATCGAGATGATGCGGCATCTGCCTTTGAAAGACGCCGCGCCGATGGACGTTGTGCGCACGGCCGTCTCCGCCCTCGCGCTCTACGATAAGGATTGCTGCGACACAACGCCCGAAGGCGCGCTGCGCACGGCGACGAAACTCACGGCGCAACTGCCCGTCCTCGTCGCCGCCCTTGAACGTCTGCGCAACGATCAAGAACCCGTCGCTCCGAAACCGGAGTTGGGCATCGCCGCAAACTTCCTCTACATGCTGCGTGGCGAGATGCCGCAAGAACGCGAAGCTCGCATGTTCGACGTGGCGCTCATACTTCATGCCGATCACGAACTGAACGCCTCGACGTTTACATCGCGCGTCGTCGCCGCAACATTAGCCGATATGTACGGCGCGGTGACGGCCGCCATCGCCGCGCTCGCGGGCCCCTTGCACGGCGGCGCGAACACGGAAGTGATGAAAATGCTTTTGGAGATTGAGAGCGTCGATCAAGTTGAACCGTTCATCACAAAGGCGCTCGCCGACAAGCGCAAGATCATGGGCTTTGGGCATCGCGTCTACAAAACGGAAGACCCGCGCGCCACGTGGCTGCGAAAATTCAGCGAAGAGCTGGGCAAAGCGAAGGGCGACGCGAAGTGGTACGAGATGTCGCGCAAAGTTGAAGAAGTGATTATGCGCGAAAAGAAACTCTACCCGAACGTAGATTTCTATTCGGCTTCGACCTACTACCAGATGGGACTCGCCCTCGATCTCTACACACCGATCTTCGCCATCAGCCGCATATCGGGCTGGACGGGACACATACTGGAGCAGTACGCGAACAATCGCCTCATCCGCCCGCGCGCCGAATACACAGGCCCGCGCGATGTTCCCTACACGCCGATTGGCGAACGCTAGGAAAAACGTACAAAGCCTGTCTTTTTGTTCACACGAAAGCCGCCGCCGGAACTTACTCGGCGGCGGCTTTCATGTTTAATTGAATGTAAAAATTGCTGTATGTGATCTGGTGCGTTTCCGTGCGATGCGCAAATTCAAACTTAATTGATCGAGTCCGTGTCGCTTGCTTTGCGTTTAAGCGGCGTCGCTCTAATAGGTTCACGGGTGAGAAGTTCGGTTGTGCCTTCCGTGACGGATATATAACTTTGTCGAGGCGGCAACGCGAGAGGATCGTTCGTCGCAAGCGTCGGAGTGTGACCCGCCGCGAGGTTCTGATTCTCCTTCGACTTGGATTTGAGCGCGCGGTTGAGGCGAGTCCACGCGCAAAGCGTGACGAGCAGATTCAAGAGGTTAATGACCCCGCCGATAATGGCGAGCAGCCATAAACCTTTCGCGCTGATTGCTCCGGCGTTGGCTGCGAACAAAGCCGCCGCAAACATGACGATTGTAATCATCAGCATTACCGCGCTCGTTACAACGGAAGTGTGTCCGGCGCGCGCTTCGGCGGTCATGCGCAAAACATCGAGTTCCGCTTGCTCGCGCGTCATCGGCGAGCCGCAGCGTCGGCAGAAACGCGAGTCATCCGTTGATTCCGTGCCGCACGTCCCGCAGAGTTTATCAATGCTGTGATTGCTCGCCAGTGCGACGATTGTTTCCGCCTCGCTCACCAACACTGCTTTCTCGCCGCGTGATAGCCACGGATGTTTGATCACGTAATCGAAAGTGGCGCGCGTCGAATTCGCGCTTACCTGTTTGAGTTTGACCGTCAGTGTCGTTCCATAATCAAGCACGTCGGCTGACGCGCCCCAAACGCCCCAGCCGCGCGTGCCGCGCCGCCCTTGCACGTGCGGTTCGTCTTCAACGATGTCGTACCCGACAGTTTCGAGCGCGGCGGCTAAACGCAAACGAACGCTCTCGACGTTTCCGGTCAGCACGCGCTTAAGGTAAATCTCCGTGTTCTGCCCGTAACTGATGCCGCTCTCCACCGTCTCCATGTAATCCGTCATGCTTTCGGCCTCCATCAATTTCTTGAAAACTATTTACGTCCCACACGCGCGTCCTGTTTCATTAACATTCAAATTTAACTTTTCTGTCGCTCAAAGCAAGCTAAGCGGATTCTCGTTGTTGTGCGCCGTCGTCGGTCGTTCGCCGTCGGTGAAACTCCGCATTTCGGGCGTCGCGGTGACTATTTTAGCGTGCCAGATGAAGAAAGAGGAAAGAAGCAGGGCGAGCGTGCAGGCCGCGCCGCCCTCGACGCCGTAAGCACCGCCGGTGAGCCACGCCGGGCCGTGATCGAAAGTTCTTAAAAGCGGTTGCGGCGTGATCTGCGTGATGCCGCTGACGGGAACGCCCAACACCGCGCCCATCGTCCAATTCCACGCCCAATGTAAACCGAGCGGAAACCATAAACTCCGCGTGCGCAAAAATCCGATTGCAAGCCAAAGTCCGGCGAGCATCGTGTTAAAGAACGTGAACCCGCGCGCAGCGTTCGGGTTGTCGAGATGCACGACGGCGAAAAGAATTGATGTAGGGACGAGCGCCACCCACGCAGGCAGCGAGCGCAGCATCGTCTGCAAAGGATAACCGCGAAAAAGTGCTTCTTCGGCGGCCGCCGCCAGCGCGAAGATCAAACCGGAAACGAGCAACGTGCGGATGACTCCGAACAATACATCCGACGTTATGATGGAGAAACGAAAGCCGCCGAATGAAGCGGCGAGCGCCACCGCAAGCAACATCGAAGTTCCGCCCAAGCCCGCTCCCGTCAACAGATCGCGCACCCATCCCCGGTGCCGCGCCCAACCGAGCGAAGCGAAGGGTAAATCCTCAAGCGATAGGGCGCAAATCCAGCCGATTACGAGCGCGGGAAGTAGCAACATCAACGCTTGAACGATGAAACCCCACGGGCTTTCTAAAAACGCTGAAGCCGCTTGCGTCGAATTGAGCAAGATTCCAAGAACGACGACGAGTCCGTTGCCGAGCACAAGCAGTGTCAGCAGCATCGCCATGGCGAAAATTGAAAAACGCCATCCGCTACGCAGCCGTCCCGCTCCATTAAAGAAAAGCTTGTGGAAAAGGAGAAGCGGCTCAACGGAAGATTTTGTTTCCATTTTTACTCGATGTTGTTTACACCACCGCGCCGAACGAGCGACGACGAGGGCGTAAGCTGATGTCTCGCAAAGGCGGTTTCAGCGTTCGGCGCGTTGTTCCGGCGCTCGGCGCGGCTTGGCGTTTTTCACATGGCGGTCGAACCACGAGAGCATCTCGTAGAGCGTGTGCTCGATTGATTCTCGTGCCGCGTAGCCGTGCGCCTCCGCAGGCAGCATCACGAGCCGCACCGTCCCGCCCGTCCCGCGCACGGCTTGATACATGCGCTCGGATTGAACGGGGAACGTGCCCGTGTTGTCGTCCGCTTCGCCGTGAATGAAAAGGATTGGTTCGTTGATCTTATTCGCGTAAGTAAAGGGCGACACCTTCGCGTAAAGTTCCGGGGCTTCCCAGAGGGTGCGGCGTTCACTTTGAAAACCGAACGGCGTCAAGGTGCGATTATATGCTCCGCTTCTCGCTATTCCCGCGCGAAACAGATCGGAATGCGCGAGCAGATTTGCCGTCATGAACGCGCCGTAAGAATGTCCGCCAACGCCGACCCGCTCACGATCCGCGACGCCCATCTCAACCGCTTTGTCAATCGCCGCCCGCGCGCTCATCACGATCTGGTCAACATATGTATCATTGACCGTTTCGGGTTTACCGACGACGGGCATCGTCGCGTTGTCGAGCACTGCGTAGCCTTGAAGCAGAAAGAAAAGATGCGAGGCGCTGCCAATAGCCGTGAAGCGTTGCGTTGAGCCAGTGACTTGTCCGGCCGTCGTCGGGTCAGTAAATTCAAGCGGGTAAGCCCAGACGACGGTCGGCAGGCGTGTGCCTTCTTTGTAACCGGGCGGCAGGTAGAGCGTAAAGGAGAGATCAACTCCGTCGGCGCGTTTGTACTGCACGATTTGCTTTTTGATGTCGCGCAGTTGTGGAGATGGATCGGGGAAGTTCGTCAACGTGCGGAGGCTTGAGTCGTTTGAGTTCGCGGTTTCCGTTTTGGAAATTGTACGAATGTAATAGTTCGGCGGGGCGAGCGGAGATTCGCGGCGCGTAATGATGCGTGTTGCTTCGTTATCGAGCAACGCCACAAAGGATTCGTAACTCGTCGCGTCAGAGCGGAACAGGCGTTCGGGCTTGAGCGTCTCCAAGTTGAAGCGGTCGAGAAACGGGCGGTCGCCTTCGGAAGACGCGCCCGCGCCGGAGAGATAGATATAGTTTCCATTTTGCAGGATCGCGCGGTGTCCGTTCGAAAGCACGTGCGTGATGGGCGCACCGGGATCGTTGTAGCGATCTTGCGCGTCCATTGACCAGACGACGCGCGGCGCGTCCGTCGGCTTATCGGCGTTAACTAAAAATGTGCGCACCCAACGGCGGTCGCGTTCAAAGTCGCGGACGAACATAAATCCGCCCTTTTCCGCAAACTGCATTCCGCTGAAACGGTGCTCGGTGCGCATCAACTCGGTAGGCTGATTTGTGAACGGTGCGCGCAAGGTAAGGATGCGGTCGCGGTGCGAGACTTTCTTTTTCGGATCGCCTTCGTCCAAGGCCTCGACCCACAGGAGCGTCGCGGGTTGATCGGGACGCCAATTGTAACCGCGCTGGCCGATGGGCACGCCATCAATCGGCACGGCATCAGCGAGCGGCAAGTCGGCGAGTTTGTAAATTTGTTTGCCCGTTCGATTCGTCACTGTCACCTCGCGCGGGAAAGCGAAGCTCGGCAGCAAGAAGGAGTAAGGGCGTTTGACGCGCGCGACGAGCAGGTGTTCGCCATCCGGCGCAGGCTCGATTGAAGAATAGAGCGCGGGCGCAGCGAAGGAAAGTACTTTCATTGATTCCGCATCAACGAAGGCGAGTTGCGAGGTGGCATAATAGTCGAACAGAGATTCGTCGTAAGGAGTTTTCAGCAAGTCCTGATAGGTGCGGATGGGCGCGGTACGGCCGGAGCTTTCCTGCACGTTCGGCCCTGTTGGCGTCGTTGATGCGTTTGGCATTGTGCGATTGGCGGGAACGAGTTTGACGATCAAAGTCTTGCCGCCGGGCATCCACTGCATCGCATCGCCGAACGCCGCGTTGATGCGCGCGCCTTCGACCTTTCGCACTTCTGCTGTCGCCGCATCGCCGATCCACAATTCGATGCCGTTCGGCAGCGTGTTAGTGAAGGCGAAACGCCTGCCGTCAGGACTCCATTGCGGGGGGCTGATGCGCGCGCCTGCGGGCAAACTTATTTCGTGTTCCGAATTGTCTTTGATGTTCTTGA
>JACCYN010000168.1 GCA_013696465.1 Pyrinomonadaceae bacterium | reverse complement strand
GCCGCTTTAGTTAAACTCATACGTTGCCATAAAACGTATTCGTCCGGGTAGACGATGCCGTTCTCAAAGCGCAGCACGCTCGCCGTCTCCACGATCACGGTCAACTCGGTGTAGACACCGGCGCACGGCAGACACTTCTCCAAGTGCGCGCGAACGCCCGATTTATTTGTCTCGTCGAGTTCTCCGGCGTGATAGTCGCTGAGGAGATCGATGCTTTCTTCACAATTCATGTTCCTTCTCCAACGCTTGTTACATTATTTCTAAGATCAGTTTAGTTGAGCGCGGCTTGTTTCCTGATCAGCTCTCGCAGCTTGAGCCGCGCTTTGTGCAGTTGCGATTTCGATGTGCCTTCGGCGATGCCGAGCATCCGCGCGATCTCTTCGTGCTCGTGACCTTCGACATCGTGGAGGACGAAGACGGTGCGATAACCCGGTGAGAGTTTCGAGATCGCGTCTTCAAGCGCGATGCGGTCAATGATCGGCATCCGCGCGGCGTTCTCCGTGCCGCGCACGATCTGCACAGGCGTCTCACCCTCGTCCGTCGTAAATTCGGTGCGCGTGCTGCGTTTGCGGAAGTGCATCAACACTTGATTGACCGCCATCCGGTGCAGCCACGTCGTAAACTGCGATTCGCCGCGAAAGCTTCCGATCTTGCGGTACAGATTCGTAAACACCTCTTGCGATAAGTCTTCCGCTTCGGTCGGATTGCCCAACATGCGCAAGCACAGAGAATAAACGCGCCTGAAATGGCGACGATACAATTCTTCAAAAGCGCTCGCGTCGCCCGCGCCCGCGCGCTTCGCCAACTCTGCGTCCCCGACTGAATCGGGTTTATCGATCTCTACTACACTCACTTGAAAATTCCTCTTTGCCGGTTGCTGATTTGTCACTTAGCATAACACGAACAGCCGCGCCTCGTCATAACCCGAAGCTCCGGTTGAGGCGCCGAAGCGACAAAAAGTATTAGATGACGTTTAAGGCTCCGGGTGTTCGCCAACGTATAGACGGAATCACTTTGCAACGACTAAAATTCTTCCAACACAAGGGGAATGCGAGAGCTTGCGTGCGGTTGGTTAGGCTGCCATGGGGATGCGCCGCCGCAAGCCTTCGTTTTTGTTTGCAGCGAATTGGGCGCGCACAAGAAACGTAAACTTATAACACTGACATTTAACACCTTTCCCGCCCCGATTTCTTTACATCTTCCTTTCGATTATAAATAATTAAAACATTCAATTAACTTCGCACCGAAAACAAGGAGACTATTATGCAAAGCGATGGGGTCGCGGCTTCAGTTGCGCCGCTTGAGACAACAAACACCTTTCACTTCCCTTCACAAGCCAATTACATCGAAGCCGAACGGCAATTGGGCGAATTTCTTTTAGCGGACGACCTCGACGGCAAGATCGAGCAAGAACCTGCTTTGACTCAAGCGTTCGATTCCGCACTCGAAGCTGCGATCAACTCGGCTTACAAAGGGGAGGATTCTCCTGAAGCGCATCTTTTCTTGCAGCGCGTGCTCTACCGCATCAACCGCCTCAAGCTTTTCTGGTACGACGATCTAAACTTCTATAAAAACGAACGGTCGGAGTATTTGCGCCGCGTGCGCGACCGCGTCGAAGCCGAATGGCAAACATGGGAGTTAGATCAGCTCGACGTTGAGAAGCTTAAAACTCTCGACGTGAAAGAAGCTTTGATGAGCCGCTCTGCCGAAGACCTCGATCCGCCCGCGTCTGAGACGGGACGTTTCTTCCGCGACGAAGCGCGGGAGGCAGCTTACCGTCGGCTGCTCGAAATCTTTTCGCTCGACGGGCTTGTTGAAGCCAGCCAACTCTGCCGCACGATGGGCGGCGCATCAAACCGCGTCCACGAGATGCTGACGCGCGTGCTCGTCGAGGAATACGGCGGCGGTCGCCTCCATCGCAAACACTCTTCTTACTTCAAAACGATGCTCGACGATCTCAAAATGAACGCCGAACCCGAAGGCTACTTCGAGCGCACGCCGTGGGAAGTGCTCGCCAGCATCAACCTGAGTTTTCTTCTTTCCGAACGCAAACTATATTTCCTGCGCTACATCGGCGGGTTGATGTACACGGAGGTTTCCGTCCCGGCCGGGTTTCAGCACTACCGCGACACGGCGGCGCGACTCGGACTCTCGAAAGAGGCGATGGCTTACTGGGATTTGCACATTAAGGAAGACGAAAAGCACGGACAATGGATGCTGAACGATGTCGCCCTCCCGCTCGTTGATAAATACAACGGGGATGCTTGGCAACTCCTGCTCGGCTACGATCAGCAACGCTTCGTGAGCGACCGCGCGGCAACGGCGATCATGCGCGAAGCGAGACAAGCTGACAGCCAAGCGGCGGCGTAAAAGCTCAAGCAAGAGGGCGGAAGTTTTCTCGATGAATGAACGCTGCACTTATCTGCTTCCGATCCGCCGCCTGCGTTTCAACGAAGCGGAAGCGGCGGATTTCGCAGGCTACTTCAAATCTCTCGCGGCGGCCGGTTGCGAAATTTTAGTGGTGGACGGATCGCCTGCGGAAGTTTTCGACAAACATGCCACGGCGTGGGCAGCCTTGTGCCGTCATACGAAAGTTGATCCGCAATACGCTTACCTCAACGGCAAGGTGAACGGCATTCACACCGGAGTCGCGCTCGCCTCTCACGAATCCGTCGTTCAAGCCGACGATGACATACGCTACACCGACGACGACATCAACCGTATGTGCGCGTTGCTTGAAAGTTATGAGATGGTACGCCCGCAAAATTTCTTGCGCCCGCTCCCCTTGTGGGCGCGCATGGAAGCGGCGCGGATGCTGATTAACCGTGCCGTTTTGCGCGCCGGAGATTATCCCGGCACATGCGGCTTCCGGCGCGAGACGTTCCGGCGCGTCGGGCATTACGACGGCGACGTGCTCTTTGACAACGAAGAGATCGTGCGCCACTTTCGTTTGCATGGCGCGAGCGTTTGCTATGCAAACGACTTCTTCATCCTGAAACGCCCGCCGACACTAACGAAATGGTGGGAGCAGCGCCCGCGCCAAGCTTATGAAGATTTCGTGATGCGCTTGAAGACGCTTTTTTTCCTTTCCCTCATTCCGCTCGCGCTCGCTCTTCTTTTCGGCTTTGGGTGGAAAGCTTTTACGATTTACATCATGCTCATTTCTTGCGGAAGCGCGCTGCTGGCGATGCGCGGCCGACGCGGCGGCGCGCATAAACTTTTCCCTCCCTTCGTTCCCCTCTACGCTCCGCTCTGGTTTTTCGAGCGTAGCCTGAGCAGCTATTGGGCTCTTTACTGGCGTGTGGTTCGTGGCGGTTACCCCTTTGGCGACCGCCTGCTCTCGAAGGGCACGGGGCGCGCGTGGGTGGCGGGCGGCAAGGCACGGCTGTAATGAGTTGATCATGCCAAAGACTAAAGAGGCGGAAGACATTGAAACTCGCACCGAAGGTTTAGGCGATCTGCCCGCCGACGAATTTCGCCGCCACTTGCACGCGGTGGCCGATTGGGTCGCGGATTACCGCGAAGGGATAGCCTCGCGCCCCGTCTCGCCGACCGCCTCCCCCGGCGAAGTCGCAAACAGTTTGCCCGCTGTCGCGCCCGAACAACCCGAAACGATGGATGCGATCTTCGCCGACCTCAACCGCCTGATCATCCCAAATCTGGTTCACTGGGGGCATCCGCAGTTCTTAGCATACTTCGGTAGTACGACGACCGCGCCCGGCATTCTCGGCGAGATGATCGCCGCCGCGCTCAACGTCTCCGCGATGACTTGGCGCACTTCGCCCGCCGCAACTGAATTAGAAACGGTCGTGCTTGAATGGCTGCGCGGGATGCTCGGACTTCCGGCGGATTTCAAAGGCATCGTTTATGACACGGCTTCCGTCGCCATCCTTCACGCGCTCGCGGCGGCGCGCGAAAGGGCGAACACGGACGTTCGCGCTCTGGGTTTGGCGGGGCGGGGCGACGTGCCCGCGATGCGCATCTACGCTTCGGATCAAGCTCACAGCTCAATTGAAAAGGCGGCGATCACGCTTGGGCTGGGCGAGCGAAACGTGCGGCGTGTAGTAACGGATGAGGATTTTCGCTTGAACGTCGAAGCGTTACGCGCGGCGGTTGACGAAGATTTACAAAACGGCTTACGCCCGCTCGCCGTCGTCGCCACCGTCGGCACGACTTCGACGACGAGCGTTGACCCCGTACTGGAGATCGCCCGCCTTTGTCGTGAGCGCGATCTCTGGCTGCACGTGGACGCGGCCTACGGCGGCGCGCTCGCGCTTCTGCCCGAAGGACGGTGGGCGATGGAAGGAGTTGGGGAGGCGGATTCCATTGTCGTCAACCCGCACAAATGGCTTTTCGTGCCGCTCGACTTCAGCGCGCTCTACACGCGGCGCCCCGATCTCCTGCGCCGCATCTTCGCTTTAACGCCCGAATACTTACGCGGCGACGCGAGCGCGCACGAAGAAAATTACATGGATTACGGCATCCAACTCGGACGCCGCTTTCGCGCGTTGAAGGCGTGGATGGTGTTTCGCACGTTCGGGCGTGAAGGTCTGGCAGCGCGCATCCGCGAACATTGTCGCCTCGCGCGCCTCTTCGCGTCGTGGGTTGAAGCCGAAGACAACTTCCGACTTCTCGCGCCCGTAACGATGGGCGTCGTTTGCTTTCAAGCCATGCCGAATTCTCAACACGAAACAACGCTTGCGAACGAATTTAACGCTGCGCTCGTCGAACGCATCAACCGCACGGGCAAAGTTTACCTCACGCGCACCGAACTGCGTGGACAAACAGCCGTGCGTTTAGCCGTCGGTAACATCTTAACGACCGAAGACCACCTAAAGAATGCGTGGGACATCATCCGAAGCGAAGCTGAAAGGATGCAAAAGTAAAAGGGCACAAAGAAGAATTAAAGAAGGCGCCTTATTTCTTCTCACTTTTGCCTTTTACTTTTCTTTGAAAACGATGCTTAGACAGGTGAGGCTGCCTTCGGCTTTGCGGAACTCGGAGATGTCAATCGTCTCCACGTGACTGTGTGCGCGGCTGACGAGTTCGGCAGTCTTTGGCGAACCTGCATCAATGCACACGGAGCCATTCACGCGAACCGCGTTCGCCGCCCAAGGTTCATCTTCGGGGATAGTGATGACGTTGTAATTTTTGAAGGGCGCGAGATCAATCCAGCGCGGATTGGCGAGCAGTGTTTCGTCGTTGATGAACGTGCAAGCTGTTTTCAAATGTAAACAGCTTTTCACTTCGACCGGCATCACGCGATAGCCGCGCGGCTTCAGCAAACGCTCAAGTTCCGCGACGCCTTCGCGGTTCGTCCGGCACGAAACGCCGACGAAGACATTTTTCCCTGTCTGCAAACAGTCTCCGCCTTCAATCGTCGCGGGAAGCTGAACGCGCTCCACATCGCGATACTTACCGAGTTCTTTTTCCATTCCCGAAGGCTCTTCGCGGCGGGATGCGGTGCCCATGCTGGTGAGCACGGCGAGGTCTTTGGTGACAATCGCCGTGTCTTCGACGAAGCATGAATCCGGCAGCGCGGAGTTCGTCGTAAGTTTCACAACTTTCGCCCCGCAACGCTCAAGCGCCCGGCAGTAAGCTTCGTGTTGCGCGACCGCCCTATCGTAATCAATACGCTCGCGTTCGACGTAAGTAAGCTCGCAATCTTCGATCAACGGAGACACGATGTGCGTTAATGCCACCAGCATGTTTCTACTTGCTTCCCTCGACTCGAAATTTAGAGCAGAGATTAGCAGCAAACAAATTCAATGATCTGTATTTACCGTCACGAAAGTGCGGCGAATATGCAGGAGGCTTGTGACGGATTTTATTTCCGGACTCGCGCTGAAGAGAAATAAATCTGAACTTATCGTCTTCGACGGTTATCCGAATTTTTCATTCTTAGGTAAACTTCCTGCTCACGGATTAAAGAAAAGGACAAGGCGAAGTATGCAAAGAAAAAAAGTTTTGGGGATCATTCTCGCCGGGGGCGTCGGCGGTCGGTTGGATGTTCTGACAGAGCGGCGCGCGAAGCCCGCGATGCCGTTTGCGGGCGTCTATCGCCTCATTGATTTCGCCCTCAGCAACTGCGTGCACAGCCGCATCTCGGATGTGTGGGTGATCGAACAATTCCAACCGCATTCACTGAATGAGCATCTGGCGAACGGTCGCCCGTGGGATTTGGATCGCACTTACGGCGGACTGCAAGTTCTCCCGCCATTCATCAGCAAGACTGACGAGGGCGGCTTCGCCGAAGGCAACGCCGATGCGATCTACCGTCATATAAATTTCATCCGCGAGTTTGATCCAGACATTTTATTAGTCCTAAGCGCCGACCACGTTTACAAACTCGATTTTCAAGAAGTGATTGACCGTCACCTCGAACTTGATGCGGATGCGACCATCGTTACGACGCAAATCCCGCTCGCCGAGGCCGCGCGTTTCGGCAACGTGAAGGCGGATAAGGAAGGGCGCGTCACGGAGTTTCATTACAAGCCCGACGCACCGCAAAGTGAATTCGTCACGACGGAAGTTTTCGTCTATGACGCGCCACTGCTGCTCGCCACGCTCGAAGAACTTGCCGCAGAGGGCAAAAAGAAGGGAGGTAAATCTGCCAAAGCCGATAACGGCGAATCGTCGCTCAAGGATTTCGGGCACGAACTGATCCCGAAACTCGTGCGCGATAATCGAGTTTACGACTACCGTCTTGAAGGTTACTGGCGCGATGTCGGCACGGTTGAGAGCTACTGGCAAGGTCACATGGATTTGCTCGCGCCGGAGACTGCATTGAAGTTGGATGATGCGCGCTGGCCTATTCTTACGTTTGGCACGCAGCGGCTTCCCGCGCACATCCACAAAACGGCGAGCATCGAAAACAGTCTCGTCTCGGCCGGTTGCGACATTCGCGGCCGCATCATCCGCTCCGTGCTTGCGCCCGGCGTAGTCGTTGAAGAAGGCGCGACGGTGCGCGATTCCGTGTTGCTGAATGGTGCGGTTGTGCGGGCGGGCGC
>JACCYN010000160.1 GCA_013696465.1 Pyrinomonadaceae bacterium | reverse complement strand
GAAGTGATGAACTTAAAATACCAAGCTTATTTTCGTCCCAAAGCGTTTTTGCCTTTTCCTACTAATACTAATTATAAAACTTATATTTATATATAGTAGTAGTAGTAGGGCCTGTGGAAATGTGGAAAACCCACTTTATTGTTGTACCTAAAGGAATTGTTTTCCACAACCCCTGTGGAAATCGCTGTGGAAAACTTTGCCCGTCTGTGGAAATCTCAAAGTTTCCCACAGATTTTGAGATTTCCACAGGCTGTTGAAAACACCACCCTGTGGAAATGTGGAAAACTTTTGGTTAAATGCTGTGTGTAAACAACTAAATTACGATCCGCCCTGTGGAAAACTTTAATCCCTAAAATCCGCGTAACTACTTGCAAATATTATCCATAAGCTCACTTACGACCCTGTGGAAATTTTGATCGCTCGAAACAAGCGCTGCGATCTTCTCAACCGAGTGAATGACGGTCGTGTGGTGCTTGCCACCGAACTCGCGGCCGATCTCCGGGAAGCTATGCTTCGTCAGACGCTTGCACATATACATGGCGACTTGGCGCGGCACGGCGACCTGCCGTGAATTGTTCTTCGACGAAATCTCGTCAACACGCAATTTGTAATGAGCGGCGACGGTGCGGCGAATTTGCTCCATCGTAATTCCGGCGGGTTGATCGTCTTCGGCGATATTGCGAATCGCGTCTTGCGCCAGCATCTTTGAGATTGGAACTCCGCGTAAAGAGGAAATGGCGACTAAGCGCACAAGCGAGCCTTCGAGTTCGCGGATGTTGCTTTTTACTTTTCCGGCGATAAAGAATGCGACATCATCCGGTAGAACCACACCATCCAAATCCGCTTTACGTTTCAGGATCGCCACTTTCGTTTCCAAGTCAGGCGCTTCCATATCCGCGATCAGTCCCCACTCGAAGCGCGAGTGAAGGCGCTCTTCCAGCGTCGGAATTTCGCGCGGTGGGCAATCCGAAGTGATCACGATCTGTTTCTGACCATCGTAGAGCGCATTAAATGTGTGGAAAAACTCTTCCTGCGTGCGTTCTTTGCCAGCCATAAACTGGATGTCGTCCATTAAGAGAACGTCTATTGAGCGATACTTCTCCCGGAAATTCTGCGTCTTGTCATAACGAATCGCGTTGATCAATTCGTTCATAAATTTTTCAGCGGAGATATAAGAGAGACGCATGTAGCGATTGCGCTCTTTGATCGCGTGTCCGATGGCGTGCATCAGGTGCGTTTTGCCGAGACCGACGCCGCCGTAAATGTAAAGCGGGTTGTAGGTTTTACCGGGAGCTTCGGCGACGGCGAGCGAGGCGGCATGGGCGAACTGATTGCACGAACCGACGACGAAAGTGCCGAACATACATTTCGGATTAAGAGACAGATCGAACGGTTCGATGTCAACGAAAGTTGTTGCGGCGGGTGTCAAGCCGTCTGATTCGGCGGCGTCCAGCAACGAAAACAGGCTGGCGGAGTTGCCCTTTTTCCCCGCTCCGTGTCCGTTTTCAGGGAAGCTGAATGTTTCGCTATTAGTTGTTTTCTGTGGGGCAAGTGTCGGCATTGAATTCGCCTCGCCGTCCGTCTCCTCGATTTTCCAATCAAGGTTGTAAGTTGAAAGATTCAACTCATCGAGCGACGCATCTATCACCTCCGAAAAGTTTGAGCTAACCCATTCCTTAATTACTTGATTGGGCGCGCGAAGGTGAAGCACATGGCAATCATCATCGCAGCCGACGAACTCCAGCGGTCGAAACCAAGTGTCAAAACTCTGCCGGTTAATTCTTTTCTCCACCGCATGGAGAATATCGTTCCACAATCTGCTTTCAATTACAGTGCTCATGGTTAAACTCGCTTCTTACTTCGCTCACGTTATGTTGTACTAATAAGGTACAACAGTTAACTTCTTACTTCTCAAGGTGAATATTGAGAGGTACGTCCGAAGATATTGAAATTACAACTTTTGTACTGCGGTTGGTGATCGACGGGAAAAGTTTTCCACAGGTTTTTCCACAGCCCTGTGGAAAACTTTCCATACTTAAAGTAACGCTTTAAGTATCTATTTATCAACAACTTACAGACAATTCTTAGTAATGAAACGGGCGGAGACTAGCATATCGTGTAATGATATTGCAAGAGAAATCCACAGGCAAAATAAATAAATTTTGCGGCGGTAAATTTCTTAATGAAATCGAGAGATGACAATCAGGAAGTAAGCTATTAAAATCCCGCATTGTACACTTATGGAACACTCGCGGATTCTATAGAAATGTTGTTACAAACAGAAACTTGGCTTTGGCTGTGAGAGATACAGCACTCTGTTATCCCTTGGCGGGTTCTTGACATAGGTGCATCGGTGCGGTTAATCTTTCCGTTTTGAATAATTTAGGAAAGCATCTGTTATGACTAAGAGAACATTTCAACCTAATAATCGCCGCCGCGCGAAAACACATGGCTTTCGTCTTCGGATGTCCACGAAGGCCGGTCGTCTGGTGTTGAAGCGCCGCCGTGCAAAGGGACGCAAACGCCTGACACCGGTTCACGCATAAGATCGGGGATGTTATTTTGGCTCGATGCGGTTTGCGTGATCCTGCGGAGTTTCGCCGTGTTTACGGGCGTGGCGAGCGGTACAACGGGCGTTTTATGACCGCTTTCGTCTTGCCCAACGATTCGGAACATCAACGGTTGGGAGTGACGGCATCGCGCAAAACCTCTGTCCGTGCTGTTGAGCGCAACCGGATGAAGCGTTTGCTGCGCGAATCTTTTCGTTTGAGCGACGCGACGCTTGCGGGTTTGCAGACGAATTATGATTGGGTGCTTAACGCGCGTCGGTCTCTACTAACCGTGAAATCGGTTGAACCGATGGAAGAGTTTCAGCGCATCGTCGCCCGTGTAGCGAGCGATGAGCAACGGATTTCGATGCGCTCCGTGCATCAAGAACAATGAAATTTCCGCTTTTGATGTTGTTGAGGTTCTATAAAGCGGTCGTTTCGCCGCTGCTTCCGCCTTCATGCCGCTTCGTGCCGACCTGTTCGCAGTATGCGCGTGAATCTATTGAGCAGTATGGTGCTTTGCGTGGAAGTTGGATGAGTGCCCGCCGAATCTTACGTTGTCATCCCTTTCATCCTGGCGGCTACGATCCCGTAAGATAAACCTTTATTCGTTGCCGTTCGTATTCTTCTCTTTAGCCCGACGGTTTAATTCCCGAATCAAATGGAACAAAAGCGTTTTTTACTTGCTTTAGTGCTTTCCGCCGCAATTATTTTTGTCTGGCAATATTTTGTCGCACAGAATCTGCCGGAAACAAACGAAGCTTCGCGCCCTGAACAAAGGGCAAACAGCACCACATCGCAGCCGACACCTGCCGTTACCCAGCCACAAGCGCCTGTCGCCGAAGCGTCCGCTCCTGAATCAAATGTTGCACCGAGTGATGCGCCGCCGCAGACAATCGTCGTCAGTACTCCGCTCTACGAAGTCGAATTTGATAACCAAGGCGCGGTTGCGACAAGTTGGATATTGAAAAAATACAAAGATAAAGACTCAGATCGTCCGCTTTATTCGGTTGGCGGCACAAAAGAATCGCAGATGCCGCTGCAACTCATTCCACCCAGAGCTAAAGAGCAGAACCCGCGGGAAGTTCCTTTACGACTTTTAACCGGTGATACGTCTCTCGATTCCGTGCTGAATTCGAGAAATTACGGTGTGAGCGGCGTTTCACTTGAAAACGGCAGGTCAGTCGTTGAAATCAGAGAGGGCGAACAGCGGCAACTAGAGTTCACATTGCAAGACGCCGCTTCCGGGTTAAATGTAACTAAGACAATCACTTTTGACGCCAACCGCTACGATGTAGGACTGAATGTTAAAGTTCTACGCGGCGAGCAGGTAGTGCCTAACGTCCGCCTCGCCGTGGGTCCGAGCATCGGCGATCAAGGAATTCCACATTATACTTTTTATTCCGTTGCGCCTGAAGGAGTTGTTGCTTTAGGGGGTGATGGCGATTACGAACGTCTTTACGCCTCAACAATTAACGAAGACAGTGCTGACCGTCAGACGCTAAATAATTCAATTCAATGGGCGGGCGTCGGGGACACTTATTTTGCGATGGCCGCCGTGCCGTCAAGACCTACGGATGCGGTCGAGTATCGCACCACAAAATATGAGCACGAACATGAAGGAACAAAAGAAGACCGCTTTCTAATTACTGGCTTTCTTACCATCCCTGCCGACGGTTCGCCGATTCGCGTCTACACGGGGCCGAAGGATCATGATCTGCTGTTGAGCGCAAGCAAGCAGATCAGCGACACTCTTGGGCGCACCGTTGACCTCGAACTTTTAATTGACTACGGTTTTCTGTCAACTATATCGCGCCCTTTAGCCATCCCGATCCTCAAAGCTATTAAGGCTATCTATTCGGTCGTACACAGCTATGGCGTAGCGATCATCATCTTCACGATTCTCATTTATTCTCTTTTCTTTCCGCTTAAATGGCGTTCTTCAAAGGCGATGAAGAAGGCACAGAAATACGCGCCGCGCATGAAGGAGATACAAGAGAAGTTGAAGGGATTGAAGCCGAACGACCCGAAGTTGAAAGAATTGCAGATGGAGCAACTGCGTTTGATGAAAGAAGGCAATCCGCTCGGCGGGTGTCTGCCGCTTTTAATTCAAATGCCCTTCTTTTTCGCGCTTTTCCGGGCGATTACGATCTCACTCGATTTCCGCCAAGCGAGTTTCCTCTGGATGCCTGATCTGTCTGCGACCGACCCGCTTCACCTGTTGCCCGTGATGATGGCGGCTTCGATGCTGGTCGTACAGTTGGTGACGCCCGCGCCTTCAGCCGATCCGCTTCAACGCAAAATGATGGCCGTCGTCATCCCGGCCGTGATGCTTTATGCTTTATGGAGCGCGCCCGCAGGCTTGCTTGTTTACTGGTTTGTCGGCAATCTTGTGCTCTTCGCGCAACAGATGTTGATTAATCGTTTAACTAAATCGGAAGATGACGCGCCGCCGCCCGAAACTACCAAGAGCGGTTTCAGTTCAAACAAAAAATTGTCAACGGCGCGTGCCTCGTAAGTCGTTTGTTACCAAAATCTTATCTAATGCCTTAGCTTCCCAAAAGTATGAACGAAACTTGTCAACAGGCGCAGGATTTTCTCAACGCGATCTTTAGCAGTGCGCGGTTTGACCTTGTTGCGAAAGCCGACGAGGGGGAAGAATGTCTGCTGAATTTAGACGGAGAAGATGCGCCGTTGCTGCGGAATGAGAACGGCGAATTGTTGGAAGCTTTCGAGCAGATCGTCAATAAGGCATTCTCGAAAAGTTTATCCGGCGATCAGCGAATTGTCTGCGACGTTCAGAACTTCCGCGCCACACGCGAGGCAGAACTACGCGCGATGGCACAGTTTGCCGCCAGTCGCGTGCGTACAACGCAATCTCCTTTTACCTTCAATTCAATGAATCCTAACGAACGTCGCATAATTCATCTTACCTTAGCCGACCAAACGGACTTGACTACGGAATCCGTTGGTGAAGGCAACTTGCGTCGTCTAAAAGTTTCCCTGAAAACCGCCGAATAGCAATAAGTCTACTGGGTTCAATAATTTAACATCATATATTGGTTGCTGTGTCTTTAAGCGATACCATTGTGGCTCTTTCCACTCCGCTGGGTCGTGGGGGCATTGGAATCATTCGTATCAGCGGTGTTGATGCGTTGAATTTTGCGCAAAGACTTCTCTGTGACGAAACTTTCGCTCCCGAACCGCATCGAGTTTCACTCAAAGCTATTCACGATCCGGAATCTTTAGAGATTCTGGATCGCGGGTTAGTCACATTCTTCAAGTCTCCACATTCCTTTACCGGCGAAGATGTTATAGAACTGAGCTGTCACGGTTCACCAATACTTTTAACGCGCGTGGTGGATGCACTTTTGCGTCTCGGCGCACGTGCGGCCGATGCCGGTGAGTTTACCTTGCGCGCCCTGTCAAACAATCGCCTGAATTTAACTCAAGCAGAAGCGATCCGGGACTTAATCAACGCGCAAACTGAGGCGGCTTTACAACAAGCATCGCGTCAACTCGGCGGCGAGTTGTCATCTCGCCTACAGCCCATCAAAAACGGAACGATTGAAATAATAATCCCGCTTGAGTCGTCTCTCGAATTTGTGGAAGACGATTTGCCCGATATAGCGTACGAAAAGATTCGTCTTCAACTCGCAAATCTAATTCGCACGACGGATGCTTTAGCCGAGACGTTTAGCGCCGGAAGGCTATTGCAGCAAGGGATCAGAGTCACCTTTGCGGGCAAACCCAATGTTGGTAAGTCAAGCATTTTCAATCGCTTACTACAAAGAGAGCGCGCTATCGTAACCGAGCTTCCCGGCACAACGCGCGACAGCTTAACCGAGCAGATCGTTTTACGTGGCATTCCGCTTTTGCTTACTGATACGGCGGGAATCCGCGCTTCAGGCGACACGGTTGAGCGTCTCGGCATTGAGCGAACGCGCCGTGCTGTGATTGACGCCGATTTGGTAGTCGTCGTTTTCGACGGCTCCTCCACGTTTGACCGGGAAGACGAAGAGGTTTTTCAAAGTGTGGGCGAGCGAAAGCATTTAGTCGTTCTTAATAAAAGCGATGATGAAGCCTTCAATTGTATTCGACCCGGCTTTGTTGACGATTTTAAAATTCTTTCCCTCTCGGCTAAAACGGGCGACGGCTTCGATGTTCTTCAAGATGAAATGCTTGCGCCCTTTCTCTCTGCGAGCAAAGTGGAGCATAATGATTTCTTAATTACCAACGCCCGGCATTACGATCTGCTAAGGCGCGCATCCCACTCGTTAAAGTTAACTGACGATTTATTTAAGGAAAAGGCGAGCGAGGAGTTATTACTGGTCGGACTTTATGATGCGCTAAAATACTTGGGACAAATCACGGGCGAGGTGACGCCGGAAGAGATTTTGTCAGAGATTTTTAAGACGTTTTGTATAGGAAAGTAGCTATGAGTTTCGATGAGTATTTCGATGTCGTTGTTATCGGCGCAGGTCATGCCGGATGTGAGGCTGCATCGGCCGCCGCGCGCATCGGCGCGCAGACCGCTCTTGTCACGTTGAACTTGGATTTGATCGGGCAGATGTCTTGCAATCCGGCGATTGGCGGAATTGCGAAAGGGCACATCGTCCGTGAGATTGACGCGCTCGGCGGCATTATGGGGCGCGTGATTGACCGGACGGGAATACAGTTTCGTCTGCTCAATCGTTCGCGCGGCCCGGCAGTTCAATCGCCACGTGCGCAAGCTGATCGCGGTCTTTACCGCATCGAGATGCGGCGAATGCTGGAGGAAACTCCGAATCTACATTTACGGCAGGGGTTGGTCGTCGAACTCGTCATCGAAAACGGGCGTGTGCTTGGAATCGAACTGCAAGATACACGGCGGATTCGGGCGAAAGCCGTAGTGGTAGCGACCGGAACATTTCTCAACGGAATGATTCACACCGGCCGCCGAACTTACGCCGCAGGTCGTGCCGGTGAACCCGCTTCGACCGACCTCGCTGATAATCTTAAAAAGCTCGGCTTCTCGATTGGGCGCTTAAAGACCGGCACTCCGCCGCGGCTTGATGGTCGAACCATTGAATGGGACAAATTTGAAACGCAACCTGCCGACGAAAAGCCTGTTCCCTTTTCTTTTTTCACCGAAACGATTGAGCAGCCGCAAATCAATTGCTTCATCGGTTATACGTCGGAAGACGTTCACCAAACCATCCGCTCTAACATCCATGAATCACCGCTTTATTCCGGTCAAATCAAGGGCATCGGGCCCCGCTACTGCCCTTCTATCGAGGATAAAGTGGTTAAGTTCCCCGATAAAGACCGTCATCAACTCTTCCTTGAGCCGGAGGGTCACTACACACACGAAGTTTACCTTAACGGCTTTTCCACTTCTCTGCCTGCCGAACTGCAACAGGAGATCGTGCGCAAAATTGATGGTTTGAACGAGGCGCGCGTAATTCGCCCCGGCTATGCGATTGAATATGACTTTATTGATCCTCGAAGTCTGACGCCATTGCTTGAGACAGTTTTAGTAAAGGGCTTGTTTCTTGCTGGGCAGATTAACGGCACCACCGGTTATGAGGAAGCTGGCTGTCAAGGTTTAGTCGCTGGGATTAATGCTGCTCATTCTGTTCTAAACAGAAAGGGCTTCACGCTTCGCCGCGACGAAGCATACATCGGCGTTCTGATGGATGATCTCATCTCTCACGGCGTTGACGAACCTTACAGAATGTTTACCTCCCGTGCTGAGCATCGTCTTTCCTTGCGGTACGACACGGCTGATACGCGATTATCTCCTTACGGTCGAGAGTTGGGTTTAATCGGTGATGGCGAGTGGGAGCGATTTAATAGTCGCCGGGATAATCTGAAGCGGTTGCGGAATCTGGTTGAGCAAATTCGTTTCTCCCGGTCTAGCGAAACTTACAAAATGCTTCACAGCAAGTTCGGCGTTGAACTCGGCGATGTGATCACGTTGCCACAAATTTTTCACCGCTTCCAGACGGACTTTTCCTTTCTGCGCACGCTACTTCCCTCTTCATCCCATTTTAGCGACGTAGAGATGCAGACCGTGTTTGCCGATCTGCTCTACATGAATTACGTTAATTCCCAACAACATACCTCTGAGCGCCTTCATCAGCATGATAACTTAAAGATTCCAGTTGATTTTAACTTCCGCCTGATCAACGGCTTGTCACATGAAATGGTTGAACGCTATGAACGTCATTGCCCCATCAATTTCGGTCAAGCCCGACGCATACCCGGAATCACACCGGCGGCGTCCGCCGCTCTATTAGTTAATCTTAAGGTGTAGTCGTCATCTCACGCAAACCAAGAAGTTTCACGTGGAACAGGGGTTTAGAACGGAATATTTCTGTGCGGCAATCCTAAATGGCGTTACTATGTGGCACGTGAAACGTCCTTTGAAGCAAAACCCGTATTATAATGGTAGCGGCCTTTACGATTATGTGTTAACTTGCGCCCGCTGTTGATATTTTTTTTGCGCAAAGCTGACTCGAATGGCCAAGACCATTGCTGTGGCGAATCAGAAAGGCGGTGTCGGTAAAACGACGACATCCGTCAACTTGGCATCTTCGTTGGCTTTTGCCGGAATGAACGTGCTGCTTGTTGATGCCGACCCGCAGGCGAACGCAACATCAGGCGTCGGCATTCAGCGCGGAAGCTTTCGGAGAAGTCTGTATCACGCGCTGGTACTTGATGAAGCACCCGCCAACGCCATCTTATCTACCGAACTGCCCTCACTAAAAATCCTGCCTTCAGATAGAAATCTAACGGGAGCCGAAGTCGAATTGGTAGACGCTGAAAAACGAGAATACCAACTTCGTAACGTGCTCGGTAAGCTTACCGCTGAATTCGACTACGTTATTATTGATTGTCCGCCGTCGCTCGGTTTGTTGACCCTTAACGCTCTAACGGCGGCGGATTCCCTACTCGTGCCGATTCAATGCGAATACTACGCGCTCGAAGGCGTCACCGAACTCTTCGATACACTTGCTCGCATCCGTCGCTCGCTTAATCCGAGTTTAACAATCGAAGGATTGCTGCTGACAATGTATGATGATCGCACTAATTTGGCGGCGGCGGTGGCGGCTGATCTACGTGACTTCTACGGGAGACAGGTTTTTGAGACGGTGATTCCGCGTAACGTGCGTCTGGCTGAAGCGCCGAGCCACGGCAAGCCGGTTATTCTTTACGATATAAAGTCGCGCGGTGCGGAAAGCTACATTCAACTTGCAAAGGAGATTATGACTCATGACAAGAAGAGTACTCGGACGGGGCCTGAGCGCGTTGTTGTCGGAGACTCCGAAGACGGTTGATGAGGAGATGCTTGAGATCGACCTTGATCTCATTGAGCCCAACAACATGCAGCCGCGCACACGTTTCGACGAGGCGCGGCTTGAGGAGTTGGCGCAATCAATCCGCGCTAACGGTCTCGTCCAGCCTTTGCTTGTGCGGCGTCGTGGCGGACGCTACCAGTTAGTCGCCGGAGAACGACGTTGGCGCGCCGCGCAGCGCGCTGGTTTACAAAAGATACCGGCCGTTGTACGTGAAATCCCTGACGAAAAAATCTTTGAGTTAGCGTTGATCGAAAACATCCAGCGCGAGGAGCTAAATCCGATGGAAGAGGCTCACGCTTATAAACGCTTGATAGAATCGCTAAATCTCACACAGGAGATGCTCGCCCAGCGCGTCGGCCGTGACCGCTCGTTTATCGCAAACCACATTCGTTTACTGAAATTGCCTAATGATTTGCAAGAAATGGTTGAGGAAGAGAAACTCTCAGCGGGACATGCGCGCGCGCTGCTCGGACTGGAAACGGAAGAGGCACAAAGAAGCGTCGCCAAACAAATAATTGACCGAAGCCTCTCGGTAAGAGAAACTGAGCGAATCGTTAAGAAGCAATCGAGCGAGGAAACAGAAAAGGAATTAAAGTCTGTTGTACAAATTAAAAGCGACCCGAACGTAATGGCTGCTGAAACCAAACTGCGACGGAGATTAAGCACACAGGTGCGAATCATCACGAATTCAAACGGGATTGGAGGTAAATTGGAGATCGAGTTTTATAGCATGGACGACTTAAATAGACTCTACGAGTTAATGGTTGGCTCGGATAAACTCGCTACACAGACGAACGCAACCTGAAAAATCTTGAGGTTTTACTAAATACAATGCAATTTGGACAAATGGAAACAATGAAGAGACTTACAGAGATGGTGGCGTGCGCGGGTTGAGTGGCTAAACTCGCACCGCGCGACCTCGCTCAGGTTCTGAGCAAATTACCATCACAACCAGCGAACGAAAACGTCATCGTCGGATTTGAAACGGCTGATGACGCTGGAGTGTTTCGTTTGGGGGACGATGTTGCGTTAGTGCAAACGGTTGATTTTTTCACGCCAATCACCGACGACCCTGTTGCATACGGCCGCATCGCCGCTATCAACTCGCTTAATGACGTTTATGCAATGGGAGGCAAGCCGCTGACGGCTTTAGCAGTTGCATGTTATCCGCAGAAAGAAGACTTGAGCGTGCTCGGCGAAATTCTGCGCGGCGGGCAGGCGGCGATGAATGAAGCGGGCGTTCATGTGTTGGGCGGTCACACGGTTGACGACGCCGAAATAAAATTCGGTTACGCCGTAACCGGCATCGTCGCGCCGGATAAGGTGGTGACAAACGCAGGAGCGCAACCCGGCGATTTTTTAGTTTTAACGAAGCCCATCGGTACGGGAGCGATCAGCACCGCGATCAAAAAGGGAGCGGCAAGCCCGGAAGTCATACAAGCGGCAATGGATGTCATGACGCGCTCGGCGGCCGTTGCTTCCGAAGCAATGCAAAAACTCGGCGCTCACGCTTGCACCGACATAACTGGCTTCGGATTGCTCGGACATGCTTATGAAATGGCGCGTGCCAGCAAGGTAACGCTCGTCATCAAATCGCAGCGGGTGCCTCTGCTGCCCGGCGTGCTCGAACTGATCAAGGCGGGAATGCTGACGCGGGGCGATAAGAATAATCGAGATTACGTCGGCGACACCGTAGAGATCGACCGGCAAATATCGCCGGAGATAGGGAGCGCGTTGTTTGATCCGCAAACGGCCGGAGGCTTACTTATCAGTCTTCCGAAATCAAGTGCGGAAATTTTAAGTCAAACAATCAACGCCACCATCATCGGTGAGGTTCGCCAATTTGAAGATCGCTTGATCCGCGTAATTTGAGGAACAAACGCTGAATCTGAAAATCCCTGCAGGTTCAAACTGCTTGAAACTTCTCGCCTTGACGCTTTGTGAAATTGTTTGCTAAACTCTTTAGCTTTCAATTAGAACACTTAAGCGGACTATTAAGACTGCAATAGAAAATCCTTTTATGCTTTTGCTCCTACTCGCCGAGGACGCCATTCAACTTGTGCCGGACGGCACGCTTTTTCTGCACATTGCGATCATCCTCGTCATGATCTACGTGCTGAACCGCACGCTCTTCAAGCCTGTCAATCGCATTCTCGCGGAACGTGAACAGCAGACGCGCGGAAAGTTAAGCAGCGCGCAAGGGACGATGCGCGACGTTGAAGATAAACTCACGCAGTATGAACGCTCGTTGCGTGAAGCGCGCGCCGAAGGCTACCGGCTGCTTGAACAAGAGCACGCCGCCGCGCTGAACGAGCGGCAAGGTAAGTTAACGGCGACGCGCGAAGAGATCGCACAATCGGTTGAAGCAGAGAAGACGGCGATCCGCGCGCAAGCGACCGAAGCGCAAACGACGCTCGAAGGAGATGCACGACGCGCGGCGGCGCAGATCAGCGCGCAACTGCTTCGACGTCCCGGAAATAACTTTTCTTCTCCTCACGCGCAAGTTTGATTGATATGTTCTTCACCTCAACGATTTTCGCATTCGTCTTTGACACGAGCACCGAAGCGGCGGGCGGCGGGTTAAGCGACATACTCCACAACCCTTACTTTCCCGTCTGGCGTTGGTTCAATCTTCTGCTTTTCGTCGGCGTGCTCTATTTCCTTTTACGCCGCCCCATCAGCGAAGCGTTGCGCACGCGCCGCGAAACGATCCGGCGCGATCTGATCAACGCGCAGCAAGAGCGCGATGCGGCGCTCGCCAAACTCGATGAGGTTGAAGCCCGGCTCTCGCGCCTGAACACAGAAGTTGAAACGATCCGCGAACACTCGCAGAGGGAAGCCGTCGAAGAACGCGAACGTTTCGCACGCGCAACCGAAGAAGAAGCGAATAAGATGCGCGTGCAGGCGAAACGCGAAATCGAGGGCGCAGCAAAAGTAGCGCGCGCAGATTTGCGCCGTTACGCCGCCGAGCAGAGCGTGCGCCTTGCGGAAGAGATGATTCGCCGCGACATCCGACCGGAAGATGACGCGCGCCTCGTCAACGATTATGTCGAAGAACTCGGAGGAGTGAAGCGTTGAGCGTTGAAACGATTGCGCGACGTTATTCGTCCGCGCTCGCCGATGTGGTTGTCGCGCGCGGCGACCACAAGCAAGTGCAGGACGAGCTGTCGGCGTGGGAAAAGATGATGACCTCGAACGGGGAACTGCTAGAAGTTTTTCGCAATCCGACTGTTCCTTACGAGCAAAAACGCGCGGTGCTTAACGCGCTCATCAAACGCACGCGCGTAAGTCAAACGACGGATAATTTCTTGCGCGTGCTGCTACAGAATCATCGGCTCACCGATCTGCAAACGATCAACGAACGGTTTGCGGAAGAACTCGATAAACGCGCCGGGATGATCTCGGCGCAGGTGACGACAGCGCGACCCGTCTCGGCAAACGAGCAGGAAGCTTTACGCGGGCGTCTGATGAAGCTGACGGGCAGCAACGTGCGTCTTGAGTTTGACGTAGACGCGGAATTGATCGGCGGAGTCGTGACGCGCATCGGCTCAACGATCTACGACGGCTCGGTGCGCAGTCAATTGCAACAAATGAAAGAGAGAATGACGGGCGAGCAAGCGCGATAGACAACTCGCTTACAAAACTTTTTTACGGTTCATAGTCGAAGGAATTTTATGGAATCAATTAAAGCAAACGAAATCAGCGACATTATCCGCCAGCAGATCGAAAACTTCGACGCGGGCGTGTCCGTTACGGAAGTCGGCACGGTGATCAAGATCGGCGACGGCATCGCCGAAATTCACGGGCTTGAGAAAGTGATGGCGGGCGAGTTGTTGGATTTTCCGCACGACGTGCGCGGACTCGCCCTCAACCTCGAAGAAGACAAAGTAGGCGCGGTGCTCTTCGGCGAGTTTCAACTTGTCAATGAAGGCGATCTCGTCAAGCGCACCGGGCGCATCATGGAAGTGCCGGTCGGCGATGCGATGATCGGCCGCGTCGTCAACGCGCTTGGACAACCGATTGATGATCGCGGCCCCGTCCTGACCAACGACTTCAATCCGATTGAGCGCATCGCGCCCGGCGTCGTTGATCGCCAGCCGGTGAAGGAGCCGTTGCAGACGGGATTGAAATCAATTGACGCGATGGTGCCCATCGGACGCGGGCAGCGCGAACTGATCATTGGCGACCGCCAGACGGGTAAAACGGCTGTTGCCATTGACGCGATCATCAACCAAAAAGGTAAAGACGTGATCTGCATTTACGTCGCTATCGGGCAGAAGGCTTCGACGGTGGCGCAGGTCGTGAAAACTTTGCAAGATAAGGGCGCGATGGATTATTCCGTCGTCGTCAACGCTTCCGCTTCAGAACCGGCGGCGATGCAATACCTCGCTCCTTACGCGGGCGCGGCTATCGGCGAATACTTCCGCGACACGGGACGCCACGCTTTGACGATCTACGATGATCTCTCGAAGCACGCCGCCGCTTACCGCGAAATCTCGCTGCTGCTACGCCGTCCGCCCGGACGTGAAGCGTATCCCGGCGACGTATTTTATCTTCACTCGCGTCTCCTTGAGCGCGCGGCGAAACTTTCCGACGCGAAAGGCGCAGGCTCGCTTACAAGTTTACCGATGATCGAAACGCAGGCGGGCGACATCTCGGCTTACATTCCGACGAACGTCATCTCAATTACCGACGGGCAAATTTTCCTCGAAGCTGATCTTTTCAACTCCGGCATTCGCCCGGCGATCAACGTCGGTAATAGCGTTTCGCGCGTCGGCGGTGCGGCGCAGATCAAAGCGATGAAGCAGGTGGCGGGAACGCTTCGTCTCGACCTCGCGCAGTTCCGCGAACTGCAAGCCTTCTCGCAATTCGGCTCGGACTTGGACAAAGCGACGCAAGCGCAACTCGCGCGCGGGCAGCGGCTCACGGAGATTTTGAAGCAGCCGCAATATCACCCGTTGGAAGTCGAAAAGCAGGTGCTTCTCATCTGGGCGGCGACGAACGGTTACGTTGATGATGTTCCAGTCGAACAGGTGCGACGCTTCGAGACGGAGCTGCTGCGCTTCATCGAAAACGGGCATCCCGGCGTGCTCGATGACATCCGCACGAAGAAATCGCTCTCGGACGACATCAAGTCCGACCTCGATCAAGCGCTTAAAGATTTCAAAGATCGCTTCAACGAAGGAATCGCAGGCGGGCAAATGACGACCAACGCGCCGGTTGACGCTTCCGCCTCGAATGCGTCCTCGCCCGCGCCAACTCCGGTGTCGCTGCCAACGGCCGCGCCCGGCGCAAGCACACCGAGCAGCACGCCCGCCGCGACAACAACGGCCGCCACCGGAGTATAAAAACAGGGGATTGAGGAGAGGGGTCGGAGATGGTTTAAGATTAATCGCTTTCCCCGATCTCTCTAGCTTCAACCACCAACACCCACGAAGTTATGGCAAATCTCTTAGACATCCGGCGCCGCATCAAGTCGGTGAAGAACACGCAGCAGATCACGAAGGCAATGAAGATGGTGTCGGCCGCGAAGTTGAAGCGCGCGCAAGATCGCGTCGTTGCGGCGCGCCCGTTTGCGGGGAAGATGAGCGACGTGATCGGCAATCTCGCCGCGCAGACGACGGAAGATTACAGCCATCCGCTGCTCGACGCGCGCGGCGATTCGCGCTACCTCGTCGTGCTGGTGACAGCCGACAAAGGTCTGGCTGGCGCATTCAACACCAACTTGAACAAAGCCGGAACCGCCTTCACGCGCGAGAACGCGGGCAAGCAGATCGAGATTCTCGCCGTCGGGCGCAAAGGGCGTGATTTCTTTCGCCGCCGCGAAGATGTGAAGATAACGGGCGAGTATCTGGGCTTGACGGGCAAGGGAAGAGTCGAATACAGCGAAGCGGCGGAAGTGGCGCGCGATGTAATCAAGCGCTTCACGGAAGACGAGGGGATTGATAAAGTCTTTATCATCTACAACGAATTCAAATCCGTGTTGCAGCAGCGCGTCGTGGTTGATCAACTCCTTCCCGTCTCGCGCGTCGAGGACAATGCGGAGGCGAACGCCGATTCATCGGCCGCAGTAGATTACGTTTACGAACAACCGCCCGCCGAGATTTTCGGACAACTCTTGCCGCGCCTGATTGAAACGCAAATCTACCGCGCGATGCTTGAGTCAATTGCGAGCGAACAAGGCGCGCGGATGACGGCGATGGATTCGGCGTCGAAGAACGCGGGCGAACTGATCGGCACGCTAACGCTCAACATGAACCGCATTCGTCAGGCGGCGATCACGAAAGAGATCATCGAAGTCGTCTCCGGCGCGGCGGCGGCCGTGTGATGGTGATCTGAAATAACAAATCTTTAGATCGTTCAACGAACGGGGAAGCGCGCTTTGTGACTTCCCTTTTTCTTTATCAAAAATGGTTTTAGCTAACGAGCAGGGAAGGGGCGCAGTCGAGCAAACGCTCGTCCGTCTCTGGCGCTACGCTCCCGTGCTGCTCTGGATCGCATTCATCTTCTCCGCTTCCGGTTCGGGGTTATCCTTCTCAAACACTTCGCGCGTCGTGCGCCCGCTCATGCTCTGGCTGTTTCCGGGTATCAGCGAAGAAACGATGTACATCGTTCATTACCTTGTGCGTAAGGCGGCGCACTTCGCCGAGTACGGGTTGCTCGCGCTGCTGCTCGCGCGCGCGTTTCTCACTTCATCTCGTCCAACCTTGCGCCACCACTGGTTCATCATCTCTTTCCTCGTCGTCGCGGTGTTTGCTCTGCTTGATGAGTTTCGGCAAAGCTTTGTGAGTTCGCGCATCGGCACAATCTACGACAGTTTAATTGACATGCTCGGTGGCGCGGCGGCGCTTAGCGTAATCTTGCTGTGGCGGAACTTTCGCAAGCGGAGAAAACAGCGAATTGCAAGCGAAGCTTCAATTCACCCGCGCATTGCGCAATAACATTTGTTCGACGGCTCACAGGGAACAATTAGTGCAAGAGTCTCGTGAGGTTGAGAGGTACTTCGATGAATATCAGTGATGCTCAACGCGACGTGCGTACCACTTTTTTGGGCGGGTTTGCCGGTCTGTTGGTGTCCAGTCTGCTCTGGTTCGTGTCCGCCGCTTTCGCCACCTGGTACTCCTCCGCCAGTGCCATCATCGTCTTGCTGCTAGTCGGTTTTTTCATCTTTCCGCTGACACAATTACTCTTACGCCTCATGCACCGACGCTCGTCTCTGGGCAAAGATCACCCGATGAACCAGCTCGCCATACAGGTCGCCTTTACCCTACCCCTTAATTTGCCACTCGTCGCCGCTGCCACGATGTATCGTCTCGAATGGTTCTATCCAGCCTTCATGATTGCGCTCGGCACACATTACTTGCCATTCATGTTTCTCTACGGGATGTGGCAGTTCGGCATACTCGCCGCCATACTCATTGGCACAGGCATCGCCATCGGACTTTATTTATCATCCGTATTCAGCTTAGGCGGATGGTTTACTGCTGTCGTGTTACTGGTATTCGCCTTTATCGGGCGCAGCATTGCCCTGCGGGAGGAGAGTAA
>JACCYN010000145.1 GCA_013696465.1 Pyrinomonadaceae bacterium | reverse complement strand
CTTCTCTCACACGCGCTCGAAGCCTGATGGAAGTTTAACGCTGTCGGACTCGACCGCTTAACTTAGCTCAACGGTCGTGACCACCGCCGCACGATCCGGCAATGATGCGTGTTACGGCCGCGAAAGTGCGGTGTGCTTGTTAACTAGCTTGCTGACGTTATGGTAAAAGTGAATAGTGATGGCTGGATGGGTAATAGATTTGATCCGCTCGACGGGATATTTCGGCATCGTGCTGCTGATGTTCGTCGAGAATGTGTTCCCGCCCATCCCGTCAGAGGTGATCATGCCGCTCGCGGGCTTCATGGTGTCGCAGGGCAAGCTATCTTTGGCGGGCATCGTTCTGGCGGGCACGATTGGTTCCGTGCTGGGGGCACTTCCCCTCTATTATTTGGGCAGGGTGGTAGGCGAAGATCGCCTGAAAGAGTGGGCCGACAGACACGGGGGGTTGGCTGACCGTCTCGCGTAAGGACATCGAACGCGCCAAAGCGTGGTTCGACAGACACGCCGGATTCGCAGTGTTCATCTGCCGCCTTGTGCCGCTCATACGCTCTCTGATCTCAATTCCGGCCGGGATTGATAAGATGAACTTAGCAGCGTTCCTGTTATACACAGCCGTCGGCGCGGCACTCTGGACGGCGTTGCTGGCTTACGCCGGATATTTGCCGGGCGGCAGTTTCAGCAAAGTCGAGCAGTATCTTAATCCAGCTTCTTATGTTGTGTTGGGTGTCTTGGTTATGTGGTATGTCGTGCGCGTCATCAAGCATAAGGGTGCGGATAATGAGGCGTAAATTTACAAGACGGGGATCAATGTAAATTCACCGGGTAGATTGTCGGGTAGGCAGAGCGGTTTCTGCTACGGGTCGAATAGTTTCTGTCAAATCAGTGAGGAGAATTAATAACAGAAGGTGATTGGCGTTCCACGCTTCCCCGAAACCTTCTTCGCTGCAGTTCGTACATCCAAAGCGGGAAGCGAGTTGCATGATAGTTTTTCACACCGTCGTTGGCTGCGTTTCGATCCTTTCGGGTTTGATCGTAATTCTTCTTAACAAGGGGACTTACTTGCACCGGATGATCGGTTATGTGTATGTCATATCCATATATGTTTTATGCTTCGCCTCGTTCGCCATTCAGGACACGACTCCTTTCTTTAGAGGCTTTGGGCTGTTCCACGCGATGGCTCTGGTTAGTATCGTGACGGTGACAGCGGGTTTCATTCCGGCGTTTTATCGGAGGAGATTCAAGAACTGGTATGAGTGGCATTTTTCTTCCATGTTGTGGTCGTATGTCGGGTTGATCATGGCGCTCAACTCGCATTTCTTCAGAGATGTTTTCCTGTTCTTCGGAGAGGAAGTAGGACTTGGGAAAATCGCAGGACTCATTTTGAGCATCATTATTTTGTGGGCGTTGCCGCCCGCTCTCGGCACGATTTTAATCAACCGCAGAGCGCCGATTTACAAACAGCGGTTTGAAAGAGGCGTCATCAAGGCAGCAGACTAATTACGCAAGAGGTTCTCGCAACACCCCATTCGTCAACAGCACAACAGTTCGTTACATGCTATTTACCGTCAGGTTTTGTCCTCTATGATTCTTCATCATTGGGACTCGACTTCTCGTTGCGGTTTTGTGCTTTGTAATCGAAATCGTATGGAGAGCTGCACGCTATGGTGTGCCTCGCTTAGACTTCGTTGCAAGATAGACGTATAAAAACTTGAAGAACAACTTATGGGATGTAAGGCACGTTGCTTGCTACAAGCTGCATTACTTCAAGCGGACGCTCCCGACTATTTTCTCCCTGCGTCTTAACCGAAAAACTAAAAGTAGAAAATCTGGGGGTCACAGTTTCGTTATGTTCAAAAAGAGTGCTCTATCAATCCTTAGTCTGTTGATGATTTTAATGCTGACGGCGCCCGCGACGTTCGCGCAAGACCGTCGCCGTTTGGGGCCCCGCGCGCGCGCAATTCTATCGGCCGGAGCGGGTTCAGGCATTGGCGCGGGAGTCGGCGGGTTGCTCGGCGGGAAACGTGGCGCCGGAGTCGGCGCGCTTCTCGGTGGCGGCGGCGCGACGGCCGCTTGGTTGTTGAAGAACAGAAATGATCGCCGTCGATTGGGTCGCTACGGTCAACCGATTGCCACCATTGGCACGGGCACGGCGCTCGGCGCAGGCGTCGGCGCGCTCGTTCGCGGCAAGCGCGGCGCGCTTATCGGCGCGGCGCTCGGCGGCGGCGGCACGGCCGCGGCTTACCTTTTGACGAACCGTAATCGTCGCCCGCGTTACGCTTACAACAATGGCGGCTCTTACGTTCCGGCGCGTCGCTACTACACCAGCAGCCGTCGCACACGCGCCCGCCGTAGCTGCCGGTGCTAGTCTGATCGAAGGAGCGTAAACATCACATAACCTAAGAACGCGCACGCTCTTTAACGAGACGTGCGCGTTCTTTTTGTTCTTAAATTCCTCTTACAAGTTTTTCATTCTTCACTCACACTTAGCCTTTTTACCGACGCTCGACGGGCGTGTTTAGAGAAGTGCGCGGGAGTGTGATTTAATCCCGTGACACTCTGACACGAAAAGTTGAGGTTGCATTGAGGGAAGAACGGGACACTAACACTTACGCACTTGAGCTTCGCGTCGCACAGGAGTTGGCGCGCGCGGCCGGTCAGGCGGCGCTATCTTATTACGGTGGGAAGCTTCACGTCGAACACAAAGCGGGCGTTGACGAACCTGTGACGGAAGCGGATTACGCCGCGAACGACATCATCGTGCGGGGCTTACGCGAAGCTTTCCCCGACGACGGTCTGCTTTCGGAAGAATCCGCCGACACGGAAGCGCGTCTGACGAAGCGGCGCGTCTGGATCGTCGATCCGCTCGACGGCACAAGCGGCTTCATCGCGGGCAACGGAGACTTCGCCGTGCAGATCGGACTCGCCGTCGCAGGTGAAAGCGCGCTTGGCGTCGTCTATCAACCCACGCGAAACCTATTGCAGTGGGCGGCACGCGGTGCGGGCGCGTGGGTGCTGCGAAACGAAGACATCGAACCGCAGCCTCTGCGGGTTTCAGATGAAACGGATTTATCTCACTTACGACTCGCCGCGAGTCGTTCGCATCGCAGCCCGCGCATGGACAGCGTTGTGCAAACGCTCGGACTTGCGAGCGAAGTGCGACGCGGCTCGGTCGGCGTCAAAGTCGGATTGATCGCCACGCGGGAATGCGACCTCTACGTTCATCTCTCTTCGCGCACGCGGCAGTGGGACACCTGCGCGCCCGAAGCGATCTTGCGCGAAGCGGGCGGCAATTTCACCGATCTCTTCGGCTTCCCTTATAGTTACAACACGCCCGACACGCAAAACCATAACGGCTTAGTCGCCACCAACGGCGCGGCACACTCTGCCATCGTCGAACGCCTCGCTCCGCTTCTAAATGAATTCGGACGCACGCGCGTGTAAAGAGTTAACCGTGATCTGAAGCTCTGCTGTTCAGTTCTTACTTTATTGATGTTTAGCTTCCGCGCGCTCGTGTGGCGTATAATAAAGCATTAGGTGCATCGTTGAAAAAATGTTTCCCGCTAAAGAAATGACGGAAGATGAATTTCTAACCTTCATTCGCGGAAAGATTGTCGCGGTGGCACAAGCCATCATTGATGAAGAGATAGGTGTCATCGCTGGTTCCCGTAAGCTCTCTGCTTACAGTTCTCAGTTGTATACGGTTAAGACTGAAAATCTCGATGAAGAATATTTCACACTGCTCGACGCTCTTGCTTCCGAAACGATGCACCTGCCAGTAGATTGGGAGCGAAAGAATTGGAGCGTGGATGCTTTGAATCGGAAGGATGCCGAGATAGCTGAATTTGAGGCGCAGGTTAAGGAGAAGATATTTGAAGCGTGCAGAGTGTTAATCAGAAGGTATGAGGTAGCCTTCCCCTGCACTTAACAACGCCATGCAGCCGACCCGAATAGCGGGGCTTTCGTGCGCAAGGCTTGGATTCCCACTTCGCTGTGTGCAAAGTGCGTGATTTATAAGATAGATTTGTTTGTATCGTTTTGTTTATGAAATTTCTTCACATTGCTGACGTGCATCTCGGCTGCCGCCGCTACAATCTGGACGAGCGACCGAAGGATTTCTTTCGCGCGTGGCAGGATGTGGTTGCGCGTCATGCGGTGGGAAACAAAGTTGATTTTGTTTTGATCGCCGGAGACTTTTTCAATTCGCGCAAAGTCGATCCGCAGGCGATGAACCACGCGATGCTTGGGCTTCAGATGCTAAAGGAGGCGGGCATCCCCGCCATCGCCATCGAAGGCAATCACGATCAGCACGACGCGGTGACGGATTTCAGTTGGCTACGTTCGCTTTCGCAGTGGGGCTTGCTGAAGTTGCTTGAACCGCAACACGACGAAGACGGGCGCATCAAACTCGTCCCGTGGAAGGAAGAGGATCGCTCCGGCTCGTACATTGATGTCGCGGGGGCGCGCATCTTCGGCTCGCACTGGTACGGCATGACGACCAACCACGCCATACCGCCGCTCGCCGAAGCGATCAGGGAGCAACGCGATCCGTCCGGCTTCAACATCCTCATGCTGCATACTGAAGTCGAAGGACAACTCAACCGCCCGCTGCCCGCGCTCTCGATTGCGAAGTTGAAAGAGTTGCGCGAGTGCGTGGATTACGTCGCGCTCGGACACACGCACAAGCGTTTTGAGTTGGACGGTTGGGCGTTTAACCCCGGCTCGCTCGAAGCCTGCTCGATTGACGAATACCGCGAGGAGCGCGGCGTCTATCTCGTCGAAGTCGGGGAAGAAGACAGCGTGCGGCAGGTCAAAGTCGAACATCTAAGCGATCATGTGCAACGCCCGTTTCAGCGACTCTCCTTTGACGTTTCAGGACTCGCGGATGCGGATGCGGTGTCTGAAGGCGTCGCTGAAATTGTGCGACGCCAAGCCCACGCGCACGATGAAACTTCGGACGATCCTGCGCCGATCATCGAAATCAGTTTGCGCGGGCAGCTCGGCTTCAAAAGTTCGCTGTTAGACATCAACCGGATGCGCGACGACGCGCAAGCGCACACGGGCGCGCTCCATGTTCTTGTGCGCAATCAAAGCGTGCCCGTCGAATACGCCGTCGCCGTCGGGTTGGACGCACACGCCTCTCGCTATGAGCGCGAGCGGCGCATTATCGAGGATTTGATCGGGCGCGACGCGCGCTTTCGTGATCGCGCCGCGCACGTCGCCGCGCTCGTCCTCAAAGCCAAACAACTCGCCCTCGAAGACGAAGACCCGGCGAAGATTCTGGAGATGATCGAACAACAGCTTGACGCGGGAGTAGACGAAAAAGTAGTGGAGCAAACGAGCGTTTCTTCCGCCGAAGAACAAGAACCGATCACGCCGAGCGCCGCGCAAGCCATTGAACGCAATGCCGCGGCGGGAAGTCGGACGGTTAGAAGTCAGGAGACGGAAGTCAGCATGGACGGCGTTTTATTCTGATTTCTGTCTCCTGACTTCTGACTCCTTTTGAAAACAATATGAGCGAAGCTTTTGACAAAGTACGGGGCTTAAGTGAGTTGCCGCTATTTCCCTTGCCTGTCGTGTTGTATCCGGGCACGCCGCTGCCGCTCCACGTCTTCGAGCCGCGTTACCGCCGGATGCTGAGTGACGTGCAGGCGGGCAACAATATGTTCGGCATGGTTTACTTCGACGTGAGCGAAGCAGAAACTGATCGCCCCGCTGTGGGTCAAGTCGGCTGCGTTACGGAAGTCGTCGAAGTGCAGACGCTCGACGATGGGCGCTCGAACATTCTCACCGTCGGACTCATCCGCTACCGCATCGAAGAATACGTTGACGCGGACGAACCGTACATCGTCTGCCGCGCCTCGTTCTTCGAGGACGAGCGGGAAGACGAACGCGCGCTTGAGCGACTCGCCCGCCAAGTCTCCTCGCTCTTCGTCCGCATCGCGCGGGCAATGCGAACTATTAACGATGAGCGCACCTCACTTCCCGACTTGCCGGATTCAGACCCGGAGCGACTCTCTTTTCTGATCGCATCGGCGATGGAGTTGGATGTAGAAGCCAAGCAAGAACTGCTTGAAACTCGCTCAACTATCGAGCGTTTGACGCGCATCAGCGCGCTTCTCGGACAAGCTGCCACCGGCTACGAAGAGCGTGCGCGCGTTCACGGCGTGGCAAAGTCGAACGGTCATGCGGGCAAGAAACTCGATCTCGAATAAGGGAATGTCAAAGTCCGAGAACATCACGGTTGAGATTGCGGGCGCGCGCCTTGCGAAAGTGCGTGTGCTATTTTTCGGCGCGGCGCGCGAAGAAACTGGCAGCGACGAGAGCACGCTTGAACTCCTTTTGCCCGCCACTGTCGCCGACGTTTTTGAGGCGGCGCTTCAATCATTTCCGCAACTCCAACGCTTCGGTCGGTCGCTCCTCGTCGCCGTCAACGAAGAATACAAACCTGCGGACGCGGAAGTGCGCGCAGGCGACGAGATCGCAATCTTCCCGCCCGTGAGTGGCGGCGCCGTAAGCACGGCAGGGGAGGAACAGCAACTCATTCGAGGCGAAGACTTTTTTGAACTCACGACCGCGCCCGTTAATGTCGGATTGGTGGCGCGTCGCATCGTCCCGACGCAGGCGGGCGCAACCGTCACGCTGGACGGTTACGTGCGCGAATGGACGAAGGGACGGCGCACGCTTTACCTTGTCTACGAAGCATACGCTTCGATGGCCGTGAGCGAGATGCGGCGGCTCGGCGCGGAAGCGCGTCGCAAGTTTGAGGTCACACACATCGGCATTGTGCATCGCACGGGGCGTTTGGAAATCGGCGAAACGAGCGTCGTAATTTCAGTGAGCGCGCCGCACCGCCGCGCGGCGTTTGAAGCGTGCGAGTGGGCGATCCGCGAACTCAAACGCACCGTCCCCATCTGGAAGAAAGAGTTTTACGAAGACGGCGAAGTGTGGATCGAAGGCGATGCCGGTAAGACACACGCTTAAGAATTTATCATCTTTCAGATTACCTCTTAAGCTCTGTGTTCTCTGTGGTGAAAATTTTCCACGAAAATGCCACTCCAAATTTTAGTTCGGAGTGGCATTTCAAGTTTGATTGTTTACTTGCGACTTACAAAGCTTGCTCCGCAACCGCGAGTAACGCCGCCGGGTCATCCACCTCTACCGCAGGTTCGAGCAGCGACGCGGATGTTACGCGGTCGCCGTCGTCCGTCTTGATGAGCCGCACCCCAGATGCGCTTCGGCCCGTCTTGCGAATGTCGCCCGCCTCAATGCGAATCAATTTCGCCTGCTGCGTGATGATCATCACTTCCGAATCTTCCTCGACCGGAAAGACAGCGACGACCTTACCAGTCTTTCCGGTCGTCTTCATGTTGATCACGCCGCGCCCGCCGCGCGATTGCAGACGGTAATCGCTGACCTTCGTCTGCTTACCGTAGCCGAGTTCGGAAACAGAGAGCATACGCTGCCCGCCATCGGGTGCGACGGCGCAGACGCCGACGACGTAATCGCCTTCGCGTAAGGTGATGCCGCGCGTGCCGCGCGCAGCGCGTCCCATCGGTCGCGCGCCATCTTCCGCAAAGCGAATCGCAATGCCGTCGTGCGTGGCGATCAGTATTTCCTTTGTGCCGTCTGTAAGCACCACGTCCAAAAGCTCGTCGCCCTCATCAACATTAACGGCATTGATGCCGCGCACGTTAATGTTTTTGAAATCCGAGAGCGCCGTTTTCTTGATCACGCCTTTGCGCGTGACCATTACGACGAAGCGATCTTCGCGGAAATCTCGCACGGGAAGGACGCCCGCGAGTTTGCGATTCGACGGGATGTTGACGAGGTTGACGACAGCTTTACCGCGCGACGCGCGGTCGGCGTCCGGCAATTCGTGAACTTTCAGCTTATGCACCTGCCCGTCGTCCGTGAAGATCATGATGTAGGAATGCGTGGAGGCGATGAAGAGATGTTCGACGAAGTCGCTGCTCTTACCCGTGCCCGCGCCGAACTTACCCTTGCCGCCGCGACCCTGACGGGCGTAAGCCGTCACGGGTGTGCGCTTGATGTAACCGGAGTTTGTTACGGTGATCGCCACGTCTTCGTCGGCGATCAAATCTTCAATCGTGAGATCAATTCCGCTGTCTATGATCTCGGTGCGACGTTTATCGCCGAAGTCTTTTTTAACGTCCTCAAGTTCTTTGACGATCACGCGGCGCAACGCCGTTTCGCTCCCAAGAATTTCTTCCAGTTCAGCGATGAGACGAATGATCGCTTCATACTCGTCGAGAATCTTTTGCCGTTCGAGCGCGGAGAGACGACGCAACTGTAAGTCGAGGATCGCCTGCGACTGCGCTTCAGAGAATTGAAGTCGCCCGATTTCTTTCTGCAACTTGGCGAGGAATCCGGCGAGGGTGAGATCGGTCGGCACGCCTTTCCACGCCTTCGCCTCGTTCATGCCCTCGAAGTTGCCCATCAGCCACGCGCGCGATTGGTCAACCGAACTCGCGTTGCGGATAAGCGGCACGATGTAGTCGAGCGCGTCAATCGCTTTGTTCAAGCCTTCGAGGATGTGGGCGCGCGCTTTCGCTTTACGCAGTTCATACTCGGTGCGGCGTCGCACGACTTCCCGCCGAAACTCGACGAACGCCTCAATCATCTGCTTCAAATTCAGAACGCGCGGCTGCCCCTCCACAATCGCCAGATTGTTAACGCCGAACGACGACTGCATCGGCGTTAACTTGTAAAGTTTGTTAAGGACGATTTGCGGCACGGCGTCGCGCTTGAGTTCGACGACGATGCGCATTCCATGCCGATTCGATTCATCGCGCAGATCGGAGATGCCTTCGAGCTTCTTTTCGTTAACGAGTTCCGCGATGCGCTCGATCAGGCGCGCCTTGTTGAGTTGGAACGGAATCTCGGTGATCACAATCGCGTCGCGCTCCGTCGCCCCGCGACCGATCCGGTCAATCCCGGCGCGGGCGCGCATCTGCACCACGCCCCTGCCAGTAGTGTAAGCCTGCCGGATTCCCTCGCGCCCGTAGATAAAGCCGCCGGTCGGAAAATCCGGACCCGGCACAAGCTTCAAAATTTCTTCAAGCTTAATTGCCGGTTTCTTAATGAGCGCAATCGTCGCATCAACGATCTCCGTCAAGTTGTGCGGCGGAATCTTCGTCGCCATACCGACCGCGATGCCGTCCGAACCGTTGACCAAAAGATTCGGCACGCGCGTCGGCAACACCGACGGCTCACTCAAACTCTCGTCGTAGTTCGGATTAAAATCAACCGTCTCTTTCTCAATGTCAGCGAGTATGTCACCCGTCACACGCGCCATGCGCACTTCCGTATATCTCATTGCAGCCGCGGCGTCGCCATCCACGCTGCCGAAATTCCCCTGCCCGTCAACAAGCGGGTAACGCAAGGAGAAATCCTGCGCCATGCGCACAATGGTGTCGTAAACAGCCGTATCACCGTGCGGGTGGTACTTACCAATTGTGTCGCCAACGACGCGCGCGCTCTTTTTATATGCCTTGTTATAACTGTTTCCCAATTCATTCATCGCCCACAGCACACGGCGGTGGACGGGCTTGAAGCCGTCGCGCACATCGGGCAGCGCCCGCCCGATGATCACCGACATCGCATAATCGAGATACGAACGCCGCATCTCTTCTTCAATGTTCACATAAGGGTGTTCGACAACTGTTTCCATCAATAAACCTTTCCGATACAATCTTTCGGTGAGTCGCTAAGAGGGCAACGCAAAAGCGTCCGGCGCGCGTCCCCGTTCGTGAATTTCATCAACTTGATTCTCGCTGGAAGACCAAAACTTCTGCGAGTGAAAGACTTTTAAATCTGCTTCAACCGGGCGGCAAAAATGCTGCTTGAATAAAGAACACCGCGCGTTGTAAATTAACGACAGATTAATGCCAAACCAGAGTTGAAACGTGCTTCAGCGAAAGTACGATATATTGTACCCTAAAGAAGCTGATTTGCCAACTCCGCAACGAAGCTTAACTAGCTTTAGAATCAATCAATTCGCATTGTTTTCACGACAGCTTTCAGAAATTTCTTAAGGCTCAACATATTGGGCTTCGGCAAGCCGCATCCGCAACCGACTCCTTATGACCTCAAACGGAAAATCGAAACGACGGCGCGAGCGTTTAGGGCTTCAACTCCCTGTTCGCATTCAGTGCCGCGAAACGGCCGATCACGGATGGGTTGAGATGACGCGCCTATTAGATGTGACGCCCTTCGGCGCGAGCTTTCATACCGCGCACCCGACTGAGCAGGGAAGACTGCTGCACCTCACGATGCCCCTGCCGCGACAGCTACGATGCTTCGATCACGCCGAGGATCAATACCGCGTATGGACACTTGTGCGCCATGTTGAGCAGGACGAAACGGCGAACGGCGTCTTACGCTTTACGGTCGGCAGCGCTTTTATCGGCAAGCATCCTCCGCCGAGTTACACGAGCGATCCGGCGAAGCGTTATGAAGTCGCCGAGCCAAACGAGTTTGGCTTGTGTGAAGTGCATGAACAGAAAAAGCGCGTGTATGTGAGGTCGGATGAACTACGCCCCGAAACCCGGCTTGATCTGCCGATTGAAGTTACCATTGAAGTCTTCGACGAAAAAGGAGGTGTGGCGACGAGCGAAATGACAGTGACGGAGAACATCAGTCGTCGCGGTGCAGCTGTCTTCACGTCGCTCGACGTGCGGGCGGGTTGCTTCGTGCGCTTAAAGAGCAAACAATATAAGCTGTCGGTAACGGCGGCCGTGCGCAACATCCGCACGGGAAGGGACGGACGGACGCGCCTTCACCTAGAATTTGTTGCCGGCGAATTTCCGCTCGAAGGAATTTAAGTTATGGAGAAAGCGAAAAGTCGCGTTCAGTTTCCGCGTCATCTGTTGCTCGTCGAAATCGAACGGCGTTGTTCCGATTCTTATTGCAACGCGCGCGTCATGCTCGGACTCACGAAAGAGGAGGCGCGCGAGTATCACGGTTTCAAGTGCGAGCGTTGCGAACTCTGGTCGGAAGACGCCTTGACCGAACGCGACATCCCCGAATGGTGGGAAGAACTCGCCATCACAAGCCTCGCCGGACGCAAGCAGGGGCAAGCGGAACAACCTTACGCGCCGGGCGAAGTGACCGAACGATTGAGCGCGGCTTACCGGAAGCAGGTGGCGGGAATACAGATTACGACGGAGACGAATGAGTTTGACGGAGACGAACGACGCGCGCAACGAGTGTCGCGCTAACGACGAACACGAACTGGAGATGTTGCCGCAGTGGGCGTTTGAAATTATCCGCCCCGGACTGCGCACCATCTCCAGCGCTCTCTGGCGCATGAAGTTTCGCGGCACGGAAAACATCCCCCGCGCGGGCGGACTCGTCATCGCCGCCAACCACCAGACTTATATTGATCCCTTCTGGCTCTCGATTCCCGTCAAACGCCCGATCCGCTATCTGGCGTGGAGCGAAGCTTTCAAGTGGCCGGTGGCGGGAAAGATGATGGGATTTTTGGGCGCGTGGCCGTTGCAAATCGAACGCGGCGACCCGACGGCGATTCGCCGCTCTCTGGAATGGCTGCGCTCCGGCGGCGCCATCGTCATCTTCCCCGAAGGCGCGCGCGGCAATCCAGACGGCACAATGCTCCGCTTCAAAACCGGCGCGGCGCGCATCGCCCTCGAAGCCGACGTGCCCATCCTCCCCGTCACGATTCAGGGCGCACACCGCGTCTGGTCAAAAAGCCACCGCACGCCCCGCTTCGCCGACGTGAAGATCAGTTACCACAAACCTTACAAACTCACCTTGCAAAACGGCGAAGACACGCGCCAAGCCGCACGCCGCGAAACGAATAGATTGGCTGAGATCATCAGCTCTGCGCTTTAATCAACTAAACGTGAACCTGTTTTAATTGTCACTCGCCTCCCTGCTCGTTCCACTTGACGATCTGATCAACCGTCGCTGACGTGATCGGGTGGTAGCCGGGGCGCGCTTTGCGATAAATCATAAGCGCGCGCTCGCGTCCCTGTGGGGTTTTGACGAGTTCATCGAATAGAGGTCTGACGAATTTGCGGCGTCCGACCGTTGTTAAGAATTCTTCGAGACGCGGGTAGGCGGCCGTGTAGTTGTTGCGGATTGACATCAGCAGCCATTGGAAAGCGATCTCTGAGTTGCCGGAACGGGTGAGGTTAAACGCCGCATCGAGTTCCGCCATTTTGCTCGCATCGAGTTGGGCGGGGAGCGATCTCAAGAAGTGTAGCCACTCCTGCGTCGTCCAATTCGTTGTTTGCAGAGTTCGCGCTGGCGTTCCGCTCTGCGAAAAGGCTGTCGCCTGCGCTTCAACTTTCGTGAACGCATCGGAGGCGGCTTGCGGCGCGTCGGCGCGAAGCCCTGTGCCTTCGATCCATTCCTGTAATTGCACACGCGCGGCGAGTTGCAGATTCTTGTCGAGCAAATTCGCTTTCAGATAATTTACAAAGTCTTCGGTCGTGATGCTACGAAAGGCGAAACGGTCGAAGTAGGAACGCAAGAAAGGATCGAAGCGCTCGCGCCCGAAAGTCTCTTCGAGGTGGCGCAGGAAGAGGTAGCCTTTCTCGTAAGGCACGTTGGTGAATCCGTCGTCGGGGTCGCGCCCTTTGAGGTCAACGTGGAGAATTTGATCGCGCGCGTCGAGCTTCGCCAACTCGTCCGTGAGTTCGCGTTTGCCGAGCAGAGCTTCCATCTCTTCGCGCGCCCGGCCGTAAACTTTCTCGACGATGCGGCGCTCGACGTAAACCGTGAAGCCTTCGTTAAGCCAGAAGTCGCGCCACGTCGCGTTCGTCACTAAATTCCCTGACCACGAATGCGCGAGTTCGTGCGCGATCAGAGATGTGAGCGATTTGTCTCCGGCGAGAATGGTCGGCGTCGCAAACGTGAGGCGCGGGTTCTCCATGCCACCGAAGGGAAAACTCGGCGGCAGCACGAGGATGTCGTAGCGTCCCCAACGATAACTTCCGTAGAGTTCTTCCGTCGCGCTTACCATCCGCTCTGTATCTTCAAACTCTTTCGCTGCACGTTCGACGACGGAAGGCTCCGCGTAAACTCCGGTGCGCGCGCCGAGCGGACGAAAAGCGAGATCGCCGACGGCGAGCGCGATCAGGTAAGCCGGAATCTGTTGCCGCATTCGGAAAGTGTAGTCGCCGTCGCGCGCAGTCGTAGGATCGTTCTCCGCGCTCATCACGGCGACTAAATCTTTCGGCGTGCGGATGCGCGCCGCGTAAGTGACGCGCACGGCCGGGGAATCTTGAAGCGGAATGAAGGAACGCGCGTGAATGGCTTGCGCTTGCGTGAAGAGAAACGGAAATTTCTTTCCGGCCGTCTGCGACGGCGCGAGCCATTGCACACCGGAAGCTTGAGGACTCGTCTCGTAAGTGACGCGCACGCGCGTGGCGCGTGGCGGCAAGTTGATCGTCAGCGGCGCGCCCAAAATCTTATCAGATTGCCCGACGTTAAAAGTCGTCGCGGTGAAGCGTCTGCCGTTCGCCGAAGTTTCGGCTTTCGTGATCTTTAAGTTTCGCGTGTCGAGAATAAGCTCTTGCGCTCTGGACGGATTGCTTCTTTCAAGCTCAAGCACGACTGTGCCGCGCAAGACTTTGCGATCAAAGAGCACATCCAGATCGAGATCGACGTGCTTGACACGCGCCTGTGTCGGGTTGGAGTAAGAATGAATGTCTTGAGGAATCGGAGCACTGGTAATTTCCGGCTCACGGGGGAACACGGGTTTGATCAGTGTCGCCACAGCGACGATAAGAACAGCGGCAAAGCAAAATCGTTTCATTTCATAACTCCTGCTCTTTAATTTCTAAAAGTATAGATTCACCTTCCGGCTTTACGGTTGTCGCCCGCCTGCGCTCTTTCACATCGCAAGCACACGCATCATCGCTTCGTGCACGAGTCCGTTGCTGGCCAGAAGAGGCGGCGTGTAGATGTCGAAATCAGCGTTGTCGTAATGCGAAACGCGCCCGCCCGCCTCTTCGATGATCAACGCTCCGGCGGCGACATCCCAAGGACGCAAACCCTCTTCCCAGAAACCATCAAATCTTCCGGCGGCGACGTAAGCGAGATCGAGCGCGGCGCTTCCGTCGCGGCGCACAGCCTGCGCGTGGTTGATGAAGTTGACGAAGTGGCGGCCGAAGTCGCCGCGATCACGCACGTCGTAAGGAAAGCCCGTGCAGAGCAGCGCGCCGTTGAGATCGTTCGTGTCTGAGACTCGGATCGGCCGCCCGTTTAAGGTTGCGCCCGCGCCGCGCTCGGCGGCAAACATCTCGTCGCGCGTCGGATCGTAAATCACGCCGATTATAATTTTGCCTTTGTGCTCAAGTCCGATTGAGACGCAGAAGCACGGATAACCGTGCGCGTAATTGGTCGTTCCGTCAAGCGGGTCAACGATCCATTTATACTCGCTTGCTTCCGCGCCCTCGCGCACCGTCGCACCTGACTCTTCGGCGAGCACCGCGTGGCGCGGGTAGTAACTTTCGATGCGCTCGATGATCAGACGCTCGGCCGCAAGGTCGGCTTCGGTGACGAGATCGATCAAACCCTTCTGCGTGATTTGAATGCGGCGACCGAACCGTTCGGCGAGAATCCGCCCGGCCTCGCGCGCCGTTTGCATGGCGAAGTTAAGCACGAATGTTTACCCCGAAACCATCCGATTGCTCGATGAAAGACTTGCCAACTCGCGGTCGGCTTGAATGACTTGTCGTGTTTGCGCTGTCGCCCCTATTGCCGCTCTTCACCGAGACCCTCCGGCGTTGAAGAAAACGATTGGAAACAGCATGACCCAAAATGCTATCGCAAGAATGTCAATCATCCCGACAACGAGTATGTGAATCCTTAGCCTGTGTTCCTTACGCCAAGACTCATCGTTAAATTTACGCCCCACCATCCAGAGGATAATCAATGCGGCGATTCCAACCACGGGCGACGCCAAGCCCGCCATCACATAAATGGGTAAAAAGATTCCGGGCAGCGGATACTTCAACCAACCGGCATTTGAATTGACGGTCATCAACACGGCGCAAGAAGCCAAAATTGTTGTCGGTACGATGAGAACACTGAGGCACAAGAGGCGCAGCCATTTCAACCAAACCGAGACGGCGCTGACTGTAGAAGTTTCTTTCAATATAAGTCTCGTTTAGGAAGAGAGTGAGGCAACATAACGCCACATTTACTTTCCTGTTGTCGCCGCTGCCGCCGCGCGTGAGTTCATTGATGGAAGCTCGCGCGCGACCGTCTCTAAAACTTCGGGCAGTTGCCTGCGCCAATATTTTTGTTCGTGGCCGCCGGGCAACTCTCGGTATTCGTGTTTTATTTTCCGCTCGTTCAGCAGTTGGGCGAATTGACGGTTTGACTCGAAGAGAAAATCCTCTGTGCCGCAATCAAGGTAAAGAAACGGGAGTTGCGCGATGCGCTCGGTTGGCATTGCGGCAAGCAAGCGAAAAAGATCGTTGGCAGTGTGCGTCGGGCTGTCGGGCGCGCCAAAGATGTTGACGAGCAGCGGGCGGAGCGACGCCGGTAAGTCCTCCGCCTTCCGCCACGAGGAAGATGCGATTGCCCCGCTCATCGAAGCCGCGACCGCGAACGTCTCCGGGTATTTCACGCCGTATTTCAACGCGCCGTAGCCGCCCATCGAAAGCCCGCCGACGGCTCTTCCCTCGCGTGCCGCAAGAGTGCGAAAGCGGCGATCAACATCGGGCACAAGTTCGCGCACGAAGTAGGATTCAAACTTCTCGGCGGACGCAGACGCAGAGTCGGTGTAAAACGAATCGCGCCCTTCCGCCATCACGATGATCATTCCGTAGCGCGCCGCCTGTTCACGCGCGCCCAAGTTAATCCACTGGCGCGGGTTGCCACCGAGTCCGTGCAAAAGGTAAAGCACCGGATAACGCTTTGTGATTGACCTTGCGGAATTATAATCCGGCGGCAGCGCGACTTCGTAAGGCAGTTCCGCATTGATTAAATTACTTTTGAACTGAACGGTTTGAGTCGCTTGCCCGCAGGCAAGGAGCGGGAACAGCAAGAAGGCAAAAAATAAAGTCAGCGTTCGAGTGTTTCTCATTATGCTTATGGTTTCACTCAGTATGATCTGGCGAAGATCGCTTGTCGTTTCGTTTTCCGATTCGTGTAGAAGCAGACGCCTTCCGCTTCGGGTTGGTCGAAGGGCAGCACGCGCACGGTCGCCTTCGTGTCGGATTTGATTTTGTCTTCATCTTCGCCCGTGCCGTCGAAAAAGACGCGCACGAAGCCGCGGCCGACCTTCGTTTTGAAATCTTCGTAAGTATCGGCTTCAAACATATGCTCTTCGCGGAAACGCTGCGCGCGATCAAATAAAGCCTTTTGAATTTCTTCGAGCACAGCAGCGATGCGCTCTGTCAACCCGGCTTGTTCGACAAAGGATTTGCCTTCTCTTCCCGGCACGTCGCGCCGCGCGAGCGCTACCGTCCCCTTCGCCACGTCCTTCATTCCGATCTCGACGCGCACGGGCACGCCCTTCACTTCCCACTCGTTAAACTTGAATCCCGGCGAAAGGTGATCGCGCGCGTCCAACTTCCAACGAAAACGATCCCGCCAATCCGCCGTGATGCGATCAACGGCTTCCATCACCTGCGCGCGCTCTTCATCCGACTTGAAGATCGGGATGACGACAACTTGGATGGGCGCGACCTGCGGTGGCAGCACAAGCCCGTCGTCATCGCTATGCGCCATAATAAGCGCACCGATCAAGCGCGTGGAGACGCCCCATGAAGTCGTCCAACAAAATTCTTCGCGGTTGTCAGGCGTCGTGTATTTAATCTCAAACGAGCGCGCGAAGTTCTGTCCCAGATTGTGGCTCGTCCCCGCTTGCAGAGCTTTGCCGTCCTGCATCATCGCCTCAATCGCGTAAGTCCTCAGCGCGCCCGCGAACTTTTCGTTCTCGGTTTTCAAACCGCGAAGCACAGGGATCGCCATCACACGCTCGACCACATCGGTGTATACGTCGTGTAGGATCATCAACGTCTCGCGCTCGGCTTCCTCTTCGGTCGCGTGCGCGGTGTGTCCCTCCTGCCACAAGAATTCCGACGTGCGCAGGAAAGGGCGGGTGCGCATCTCCCAACGCATCACGTTTGCCCACTGGTTGACGAGCACCGGAAGATCGCGCCACGACTTGATCCACTTCGCGTAAGTCGCCCCGATGATCGTCTCCGAAGTCGGGCGAATGACGTAAGGCTCTGCTAACTCTTCGCCTCCGGCGCGCGTTACCTCCGCAACTTGCGGCGCGAAACCTTCGACGTGCTCGGCTTCCTTCATCAAATAACTTTTCGGAATCAGCAGCGGAAAGTAAGCGTTGACGTGCCCCGTCTCTTTAATTCGCTTGTCCATCGCCGCTTGGATCAGTTCCCAGATCGCGTAGCCGTGCGGTTTAATCACCATACAGCCGCGCACACCGGAAGCCTCAGCCATTTCCGCCGCGTCAACGATGTCCAAGTACCACTGCGAGTAATCTTTCTCGCGTGGCGTAATATTTGTTTTTGCCATGATGCCACAATTTCGATTGTTATCAGAAACGATGTTTTAACTTTGCATCCCTCCGTCGAGCATAGGAATGTTTAGACTTCTACTTCGCGCCGTCTCCTCAGCTTCCTCGTAGCCCGCGTCAACGTGGCGCGCAACGCCCAAGCCCGGATCGTTTGTCAGTACGCGGTTCAATCGCCGCGCCGCTTCATCGGTTCCGTCGGCGACGGAGACTTGCCCGGCGTGCAAGGAATATCCCATACCGACGCCGCCACCGTGATGAAACGAAACCCAACTGGCGCCGCTCGCCGTGTTGAGCAAGGCATTTAAGATTGGCCAATCCGCAACGGCGTCCGAGCCGTCTTTCATCGCTTCGGTTTCACGATAAGGCGAGGCGACCGAACCCGTGTCGAGGTGATCGCGCCCAATGGCGACGGGCGCTTCAAGTTGCCCGCGCTTCACGAGAGCGTTGATCGCCTCGCCCATCTCGGCGCGCTCTCCTAAACCCAGCCAGCAGATGCGCGCCGGAAGCCCTTGAAACTGCACGCGGTCGCGCGCGAGTCTGAGCCAGCGATTCAAGGTTTCATTATCAGGAAAGAGTTCGAGCGCGAGATCGTCGGTGCGGCGGATGTCTGCTGCGTTGCCGGAAAGCGCGACCCAGCGAAACGGCCCCTTGCCTTCGCAGAAAAGCGGGCGAATGTATTCGGGCACGAAACCTGGAATCTCGAAGGCATCTTTGCATCCGGCGTCAAGCGCACCCTTGCGAATGTTGTTGCCGTAATCAAACGCGATTGCGCCCCCGCGTTTCAAAGCAAGCATCGCTTCGACGTGAACAGCCATTGAAGCAAGCGAACGCTCAACATAAGATCGCGGATCAGTCCTTCTCAACCCGCCCGCTTCTTCCAAACTCAAATCCGTCGGAACGTAACCGTTGAGAGGATCGTGCGCGCTCGTCTGATCCGTCACCGCATCAACTGCGAAGCCGCGTCTAACTAACTCCGGCAACACTTCAGCGCAGTTGCCTACGAGTCCAACCGAGACGGCGCGTTTTTGTTCAACCGCATCTTCACAAATCCGCAAGGCTTCGTCCAAATCGAGTGCGAGACGATCACAATAACGCTCGCGCACGCGGCGCTCAATCCGCGTGCGGTCAACGTCAATGCCGAGAAAGACCGCGCCGTTCATCGTCGCCGCCAAAGGTTGCGCGCCGCCCATCCCGCCCATTCCGCCGGAGACGACGAGCTTTCCCGCAAGGCTGCCACCGAAATGCCTGTCAGCCATCGCCGCAAACGTCTCGAATGTTCCTTGCACGATGCCCTGTGTGCCGATGTAAATCCAACTGCCCGCCGTCATCTGCCCGTACATCATCAGGCCTTTGCGTTCGAGTTCTTGAAAATGCTCCCACGTCGCCCATTTACCCACGAGATTCGAGTTGGCGATCAGGACGCGCGGCGCATACTCGTGTGTCTTGAAAACCGCAACGGGCTTGCCTGATTGAACAAGCAACGTCTCGTCGTTCTCAATCCGCTGCAACTCGCGCACAATCGCTTCAAACGATTCCCAATTGCGCGCCGCGCGTCCGATGCCGCCATACACAACCAAATCTTCGGGACGCTCCGCCACCTCCGGGTCGAGGTTGTTCATCAAACAGCGCAACGCCGCTTCCTGGTGCCAACCCTTACAATTCAACTTCGCGCCGCGCGGCGCACGCACAACTCTACTCGATGACATACGCTGACCTTAGTTTCACCGCGCACGAACTTCTCGTTTCATACAGCAACTGCGCTTCGCCTGGCTTACTCGGTTGACGACATACTGTTGCGAAACCGACCGAACCAGCCGCCTGCTTCGTGTTTCGTGAGTTGTTCAAGCTCTCCGGCGTCGAGCCACACGCCCTGACATTTGTTGCAGCGATCAATTTGTACGTTCTCGAAAGAGACGGTTTCGAGCGTGCCGTCGCACTTCGGACATCGCAGAGCGGCTGCCGCTGTCACTTGCGCCCTTGATTCCGTCTCCATTCTCTCGCGCAATTTTTCCAACGCCTCTTGCTCTTTGCGCCGGAAATGTTCATTCTCCAATGCTTTTTTGCGATCATCCCAAGCTTCAGACATTAACTTTATACCTCCGAAATATTCTTTGCTGATCCTATTTCTTTAACAGCGAAACTTTCAGCAAGTAATAACAGAAAATGTTGCCCGCGCGCTACTTTGTCCCGACGCGCAAGTGAAGCGAAAGGCCGATGAAGCACAGACGTTGAAGTTTTGCGCCCCACCGACCCTCGTTTGTCGAACTCTTTTTGTGGCAGAACAGGCTCGCTCTATTTTACGCGGCTTGTCTTTCGTTTCAGAAAATCAATTAACACAAACTGCGTGAGGTTTCCCGGCGTCGCAAAGTAAGCTTTGCCGTTTGTCATCTGCGACATCTGTTTGACAAACTCGACGAGGTAGTAATCTTGCGCGAGCATGAAGGTGTTGATCATAATCCCTGCTTTGCGACACGCCTGCACTTCCTTGAATGTCTCAGCCATCACGAATGGATCGCCGCCCATCGAGTTTTTATAAAGCCTGCGCTTCGGCGGAGTTCCTGCTTCACCTGCTCCGCGCGCAGCGGCACGCATCTCGCGGCTGTAGCCGCTTCCCAAGGTGGCGGCGGCCGTCTGTGGATCGAGAAAGCAGGCGGTGGGTTTTCCGTCCGTGACCATTACGATCTGCTTCATCTCTTTCCCTTGCGCTTGCAGCACGCGGCGGGCGAGTCGTAAGCCTTCGGCCGTGTTCGTGTGGTAGGGGCCGACTTGCGTCGTGGCGAGTTTTGCCAGAGGCAACTCCTCCGCTTCGTCATGGAAAAGCACGATCTTCAACGAGTCGCCCGGAAACTGCGTGCGAATCAAGTGCGCGAGCGCGAGCGCAACCTTCTTCGCTGGCGTAAAACGATCTTCGCCGTAGAGGATCATCGAGTGCGAGCAATCGAGCATCACGACCGTCGCGCACGACGATTGATAATCACATTGGTAAACGTGCAAGTCGCTGTATTCCAAGTTAAGCGGCACGCCTAAGCCTTCGCGCGCGATGGCGGAAAGCAAGGTCGTGTTCACGTCCATGTTGACCGTGTCGCCGAACTCGTAAGGCTTCGACGCGGCTGCCGCTTCAACCCCTGTCGCCAGTTGGTGCGTGTCATGCCGCCCGACGGACGACTTGCCTAAACTCCCCAACAAGTTTCTCAGCGTTTTGTAACCGAGAAAATCCAAGCCCTTCTCCGTGACTTCAAACTTCACGTTGCGCGGATTCGGATCGGATATTTCGCCTTTGCCCGCTCCCTTCCGATTCTGCTTTTGCTGCTGTCGCTCGTCGGCCGGTTCTTCCGTCAGTTTCAGGTAACCTTCTTCAACCAATCTTTCGATCAATTGATTGAGCAACTCTTCCAACTGCGAACCCTTCAACTCGCCATTGTTCTGCGCGAGCATCTCCGCCACATCCCCCTCGTCCAATTCGCCCGACTCCATCAACGCTTGCAACAGAGCTTGCCTTAAGGCGTCGAGCGAAGTGTCTTGCTGACGGCGTTGACGAGTCCAGTAGTAATCGTCGTCGAAACCAGAGTTAAGCATCGCGTCCTGCATCGCGTCCATCAAGTTGCCGAGGTTAACGCCGGACACATCGAAGCCTTTGAATTTTGAATAGCGTATAAATTTCATAAATCCCGATCCGTTCTTTGAAACGTGCGCCGCTCACCGAGTGTCGGCTGCTTCTCCCACTTTCGCGGATTCCCGCACATGAAACACGAGCAAGGAGTGCGTGTCTGTGCCAGCTTGCCTAGCCTTCGCGCGTCGCCATGAAACACGCCGCCATAGTAATTTGCAACACGCTGCTTGACACGCATTTCGTGATGGCGTCTGACGTCTCGTGATCTCATGCTCCCGGATAACCTTAGCTGAAACGTCCTGTCTCCGTCAGATCGTCGTAGATCATGCCGCGGCGATCCTTCTTCGCTTTCGTCGCCGCCGTGTAGCCGCCCTCTTCGTTGCGGCTGATCTTATTTTGCGCGTAGAGACCTTCGAGCGCGAATTCGCACGCGGCGATTGTTTGATTTTCGTCTCTGCGTTTGAAGTCGAACGGCAGGAGCGCCGTGTCAATCAACTCCGGCACGTCTTCGAGCAAGTTAATGCACTCTTCGCTTGATGCGGTGTCGGCGAGGCGCAGGGAATTCCCAGTGTTGAACCACTGAATCGCTTTCGTGAAATCAATGCCGACGAAATAGCCCTCAAAAATTTCTCCGGCGGCGCGTTTGATCAAATCTTTGGCGAGCTTTGCGGAGCCGACCTGTTCGCCTTCATATTCAAGTTCCATCTTACCGGTCATCGAGGGAACGGCGGCGTAAACGTCCGAGATGCGCGGCACGATCTCGGCTTCTTCCGTAAGCAACGTGCGGCGTTCGGCGTTTGAGACGACGGATTCTATCATCGTGATCGGCAGGCGTTGCGAGACGCCGGAGCGTTTGTCAATTCGCTGATCATCGCGTGCCTCGAAAGCGATCTGTTCGACGATCTCGCGGATAAAATCGGGGATGCGCAGCGTGGCGTCTAACCCTTCGCGTTCCGTCCATGCTTCCTGTTTTGTAATCTCGACGCCGAGTTGCATGTCGGTCGGGTAGTGCGTCGTGACTTCAGCGCCGATGCGGTCTTTCAAGGGCGTGATGATCTTGCCGCGCGCCGTGTAATCTTCCGGGTTAGCGGAGAAGACGAGCGCGACATCCAGAGGCAAACGCACCGGGTAGCCTTTAATCTGCACGTCACCTTCTTGCATGATGTTGAAAAGGCCGACTTGGATTTTGCCCGCGAGGTCGGGCAGTTCGTTAATCGCAAAGATGCCGCGATTGGCGCGCGGGAGCAGTCCGTAATGGATCGTCAGTTCGTCGCTTAAGAGATGGCCGCCCTTCGCGGCTTTGATCGGGTCAACGTCACCGATGATGTCGGCGATGGTGACATCGGGCGTCGCAAGTTTTTCGACAAACCGCGCGTCGCGTTCAACCCACGCGACGGGGGTTTCGTCTCCCTTTTCTTCGATCATCTGGCGACCGTAGAAACTGATCGGTTGAAGCGGATCGTCGTTGATCTCCGATCCGGCGATCATGGGAATCTGTTCGTCCAAAAGATTCGTGAGTTGACGGATGATGCGGCTTTTCGCTTGACCGCGTAAACCGAGAAGAATGAGGTTGTGGCGCGCGAGAACCGCGTTGACGATTTGCGGCACAACAGTTTCGTCGTAGCCGATGACGCCGGGAAAGATTCGTTCGTTCGCTTGAAGTTTGCGCAGCAGGTTTGCGCGCATTTCGTTTTTCACCGAACGCGCACGGTAGCCGCTTCGTTTGAGTTCACCTAAAGTTTTTGCTAACTGCATTACGTGTATTCCCTGTTCCTTGGTATTTGCTGTCGTGTGATTTGATAAACATTGCTAACGCTTCGGCGAGCGTGCGATGCGTGCGCATCTGGTTTAAATCCAAGCCCAATTGAACGAGTGTGCGCGCGGCCTGTGCCGTCACTCCGGCGACCACCGCATCGGCGCCGACCAACTTCAACGCCGCAACGAGATTGCTCAAGTTGGCGACTGCCTGTGCGTCAACGATGCGCGCGCCCGTGATGTCTATGATGCAGAGTCTGGCGTTCGTGCGCGCCACTTCGTCGAGCGCGGCTTGCGTAGCGCGCATCATGCGTTCTACGTCGAGCGAACCGACGAGCGGGAGCGCCAGCACGTCGCGCCATAACGGAATGATCGGCGTAGAAACCTCTTCCAACATCAACTCACGCTCGCGGATCAGGTGCGCAAGTTCCTGCTCCGTCCGCCGCTGCTCCTCAACGTCGGTGTTCGTTCCGAACCAACGCACGACGCGCCCCTCGGCGTCGCGGATGGGAAGCGCGCGCGAAAGAAACCAACGGTACTCGCCGTCCCGACTGCGCAGCGGAAACGTATCTTCCCAAGGCTCACCGGTGGCGATGGATTGCTTAAACCGCTCCGTCACGCGGTTTACTTCTTTCGGGTCGTGGACATTCTGCCAGCCCCAGCCCTGCATGTCTTCGAGTGTCGTCCCCGTGTAATCGTACCAGCGTCGGTTGTACCAGAAGATGTAGCCTTCGTGATCAGCCATCCACGCGAGTTGCGGGATCGAATCGGCGAGCGTGCTGAAGTGCTCTTCGCTGCCGCGCAAGCGTTCCTCAGTCGCCTTCTGTTGTGTGATGTCGAGGATAAAGGCGATGCAGAAATCTTTTGAGCCGCGCTCCATCGTTGCGCCGACGATAATGGGAATGCGCGTGCCGTCTTTACGGATGTACTCTTTTTCAAACGGCCGGTGCGTGCCGGTGGTCAACAATTCTTCCAACGCTTGCCTATCGCGCGCGCGCAACTCTTCGGGCGTTATATCCGCCAAGCGCACTCTGCCGGACAGGAGTTCCTCGCGCGTGTAGCCGATGATGCGCAGGAAGGCGTCGTTCGCATTAAGAATATCGCCCGTGAGACTCGCGCGAATGATGCCGATTAAATCTGACTCAAACAAGGTTGTCAGTTGCGCTTCCATTGAGCGGATGCGCTCGCCGAGTTCTTTCTCCAACACCACGTTCGCTTTCCCCCGATTCATGCGAAGTCTTCCGATTGTTTTAAGAAGAACACAACTTAAACTTTGACAACCGCGACGTAAGCTCCTTCTGCACGTCGCACGCATTCGTCTGCCTCTAACTTTTGCAGATGCGCGACGACGGCACGCTCCGCCATCGGGTGCGCTTTCGCCGGAACGTCCGTGTAAACTTTCTGCACGATCTCGGCCGGGGTGGTCGCGCCCGCCTGCACCGCCGCCAAAATATTCTGTTCACGCTCTAAACGATGCCGTATGTATTCTTCGATCTTAGCACGCGCGCCGCCGACAGGCGGCCCGTGCGCGCCGAAGAGCACGCTAAGTTTCGGCAAACTACGGAGGCGTTCGAGCGATTGCAGGTAATCGCGCATGTCGCCGTCTGTCGTGTCAATAAGGATTGACCCGATGCCGACGACCATATCGCCCGTCACGAGCGCGCCCCGCTCTTCGTCGTAAAAACAGAGATGCCCGCGCGCATGTCCCGGCGTGTGAAGAACGCGCAAAGAGATCGAAGGATCGCCTTCGATCTTCAGCACGTCTCCGTCATCAAAGTGGTGATCAACGCGAATTTTGTCGCGTAAAAGATTCGCTGTTTCATAATGCGCGGCAACGGGTAGCTTGCCGCCCAAGTGATCGCGCAAAGCTTCGACGCCGCCCGTGTGATCCGGATGATGATGCGTTAAAACAATTTCGCGCACCGTCGCGCCCGAAGCGATCATATCGTCAATGCAACTTGCTAAAGCTGCTTGCTCGGATTCGTCTGGAGAAGCCGGATCGATAACGATGAGATCGCGCGTGCCGATGATAAAGCAATTCGTGTGCGTCGCGGGCGGCTTCGTCGGCGCGCGCAACGGAAAGCAGACGTAGCCCGGCAAAAACTCGATGCGGCGCACAGGTTCACCATGCGCCTGCGGCACGCTCAAGAAACGCTCGACCACATCATCCGTCAACCCTGCGGCGAGCGTCCGCACGAGGTGAAGCACAGGCGGCGCGACGAGCGCCTGCGACTTTTCCCGGCGCGCCAGCGCGTCTTTCGCTTTTATCCATTCGCCGGATTCCAATTCGCCCGCGTCTCGCAAGTAAGCTTCTTGCTTCGCGGGACAACGCACGAGAAAGAACCACGTATCGAAGCGGCGCGGGCTGAAGGGCGGCGTCACCCAGCGTCCAGCGAAAGTGAAATCACGCGCGTCTAAATGCAAACCGAAGTGTTCGAGCAGACGCGGAAACATCATACGCCCGCTTTCGAGTTCGTCTAACAAAGACGCGCGTTGCCCCTTCGTCAACCGCTCGCTTCCGCGCGCAACGAGCACGCCTGTTTCTTCAAACAGCTCGCGCGCTGCGCAAGCGATCATCGCCCGTGTTTCCTGAGCATCGCAATTATCAACGGGAGTTTCCGCGTCCGACACTTCGCGTTGCCCGCCCGCGAAGGCATGAAAGCCGCCGAGGAAGGCGAGGCGCTCGCTACGGCGCGCCCAGAAAATTTCCGGCTCTTCGCGCGCTCCGCGCCATAGGATAACGGCGGCCGCCGTCTTCGGCGTCGCATCCTTTGAGGTTTGCGGCTTCTCCTCTGTCGTCGTTATTTTTTCGGCGCTCGCGTCGTCTGCGGTCACGGCAAATGTGTGCGTTTCAGCTTCCCTTTCCAACTTGTTTCTCGCCCGCCGCTTTTACCGCGTCGTCAGTGAGTTCCGGGTCAAAGTGCTGCGGCGCGCCGTGTCGGATTCGCCGAGTATAACATTGAAGTTGCGCAAAGTTTCAGCTGCCACGCGTTCCGGCAAAACCGCCGGAGCAATTTCATTCAATGACAGATTCACAAAAAGAGGAGCCGTAAACTGCATCCATTTTTGAACGCGATTCACGACTCGAAATGAAAATCGAATTCGCTTTACCGGAAGCGCGATGTTGCGCTTTCCTTTGTCGAGTTTGCGGCGATTTTACATCACGGCTTCGGCCGCCTGTTCGCTCGCCTGTGGCTCATAACTGAAAGTGCCATCCTTCCAGTCAACAACGAGCTGCTGATTGTCGCGTACCTCACCTGAGAGAATGCGGCGACCGATGGGCGTCTCCAACTCTTTCTGGATCGCGCGCTTCAGGGGGCGCGCCCCGTAAACCGGATCGTAGCCTTCGCGCGCCAGATGCGTCGCCGCCTCTTCCGTCAGTCGCAGACCGATGTGGCGCTCCGCCAGCCGACTCCTTAGGCGTTCGAGTTGAATGTTGAGAATGTGCTTCAAGTCTTCTTCCGTCAACGAATGGAAGACGACGATCTCATCCACGCGATTCAAGAATTCAGGACGGAAGTGCATCCGCAACTCGTTCAACACGGCTTCCTTCATCCCCTCATAAGATTCGGAATCGGTTGAGCCGCGGAACTCCAAGATCATCTCCGAGCCGATGTTCGAGGTCATGATCACAATCGTATTCTTAAAGTCCACGATCCGACCTTGTGAATCGGTCAAACGCCCGTCGTCTAAAATTTGCAACAGCACGTTGAAAACGTCCGAGTGCGCTTTCTCGATCTCATCAAACAGCACAACCGAATAGGGACGCCGCCGCACGGCCTCCGTCAACTGTCCGCCTTCCTCGTAACCGATGTATCCCGGCGGCGCGCCGATCAGACGCGCGACCGCGTGCTTCTCCATATACTCCGACATATCAATGCGGATCATCGCCGCCTCGTCGTCAAACATAAACTCGGCGAGCGCGCGCGCAAGCTCGGTTTTACCGACGCCCGTCGGGCCTAAGAAGATAAATGATCCGATGGGACGTTGCGGGTCTTTGAGTCCGGCGCGGGCGCGAATCACGGCGTCGGCCACTGCCTCCACCGCTTCCTCTTGACCGATCACGCGCTTGTGCAATTGCTCGTCCAAGTGAAGAAGTTTCTGCATTTCGCCTTCGACAAGCTTTGAGACGGGAACACCCGTCCAGCGCGAAACGACCGCCGCGATGTCCTCTTCGTCCACCTCTTCCTTGATCATGCGCGTCGCGCTCTGCTCGCCCGTCAGTTTCTCTTCTTCCTCTTTCAATTCGCGTTCGAGTTCTTGAAGTGTGCCGTAGCGAAGTTCCGCTGCGCGGTTTAAGTCGTATTCACGCTCGGCGCGCTCGATGTTGACTTTCGCCGCTTCAATGGCTTCACGCGACTTGCGCAGACGCGCGACCGATTCTTTTTCCAATTGCCACTGCGCCCTGAGCGCATCGCCGCGCGCCTTCAAATCCGCCAACTCTTTCTCAAGCTTGGCGAGCCGCCCGCGCGAAGCCGCGTCCGTCTCTTTCCTCAACGCCTCGCGCTCGATCTCAAGCTGCATCACGCGACGTTGCACTTCGTCGAGTTCCACCGGCAGACTCTCGATCTCCGTGCGCAGACGCGCCGCCGCTTCGTCAACAAGGTCAATCGCTTTGTCCGGCAGAAAGCGATCCGCGATGTAGCGATGCGAGAGGACGGCCGCCGCGACCAAAGCGGAATCTTTAATGCGTACGCCGTGATGCACTTCGTAGCGTTCACGAAGACCGCGCAAAATAGAGATCGTGTCTTCAACGCTCGGCTCGTCAACCAAAACTGGTTGGAAGCGGCGTTCAAGCGCAGCGTCCTTTTCGATGTACTTACGGTATTCGTCTAAAGTCGTTGCGCCGATGCAGTGCAGTTCGCCGCGCGCAAGAAGCGGCTTTAAGAGATTGCCCGCGTCCATCGAACCTTCGGTTTTGCCCGCGCCGACGACAAGATGCAATTCGTCAACAAACAAAACAACTCGCCCCTCCGCATCCTGCACCTCCTTCAACACAGCCTTCAGACGCTCTTCAAACTCGCCCCGGTACTTTGCGCCCGCGATCAGCGCGCCCATGTCGAGCGCAATGACGCTGCGATCCTTCAAGCTTTCCGGCACGTCGCCGCGCACAATTCTCTGCGCCAAGCCTTCGGCAATTGCCGTTTTCCCGACGCCCGGCTCGCCGATCAAAACCGGATTATTCTTCGTGCGACGAGAGAGAACTTGAATCACACGGCGAATCTCATCGTCGCGGCCAATCACGGGATCGAGTTTGCCCGCCGCCGCGAGCTTCGTGAGATCGCGCCCGTAGCGTTCCAAAGCTTCGTAAGTGGCTTCTGGGTTTTGCGTCGTGACGCGCTGGCTGCCGCGCACTCCCTTAACGGACGTCATCAACTTGTCGCGCGTGAAATTCAGTTCACTCAGAATGCGATTCGTCGCGCCGCCCTTGTCCGCAACGATGGCGAGCAGGATGTGCTCGACCGAAACGAAGTCGTCCTTAAGTTGACGGGCTTCATCTTCAGCTTGCACGAACAGGCGATTGAGGCGCGGCGTAATGTAAATATCATTTGCGCCGGTTGATGAAGTGACTTGCGGCAG